>JAYRRZ010000041.1:0-3638 GCA_041909865.1 Candidatus Altimarinota bacterium
GAGAAAACAAGAGAAGAATTGCCGAGAACTCTTGATGGGAATATTTGTTCCATATCTGATCCAAGAATGAATGCTTTGGTAGCACTCACAATAGGAGCACCATTCGCTATGGTAGCAATCTGCTTCCCTATTGCCTCTACTCCCATAGCATTGAGTGTTGAAATATAGATATCTCCTTGAGGAAGAGTATCAAGAGGCTTCTGCTCACGAAACGACCAAGCAATCACTTCATGACCATTTTTCCTTACTATATCAGCAAGGGCATGACCAAAATGTCAGGTTCACAATATAATAACACGCATATGAACATTGTACCATTTTTTTCTGGAATTACAATGTCCCCTCTGGTAATTGTACTTTCTGAAATGTCTCAACTCCAAATACTTTTACTTTGTTACGCTTTCATCGTAAAACAACATCTCCCGCAGGTTGTACTGAGAATAATTGTATCTGATGTATGGCAGTAAGGGTTTCCTGAGAAATTAAGATATTGTATTTGGATTCTCTTGTCATGGATTGGAGCCTGGAAGCCGTATTTACCACATCACCGATGACTGTTGCATCCATACGTTTTCTGGTTCCAATGGTTCAGAGTATCACATTTCCCGTATTGATTCCGATACCAATCTCAATGTATCTGCCAATGGTTGAAATCTGGAATTTTTTTATAAACTCCTGAATCTCTATGGCGGCCAAAACTGCATTATCAGTATCATCTTTGCTAAAAATAGCGAGTATCCCATCGCCAAGGTATTTATCAATGTAGCCATGATGCTTGTAGATAATATCACCTATACCATCAAAATAAATATTGAGCAGGAGCAATGCTCGATATGGATCATTGATAGATTCACTTACCGTTGTAAAACGCATAATATCCAGAAACATAATCGTTAGCTCCTTTTTTTCTGCTGTTCATAAAACAATCCTCTCATATCAACGGAATCCAAGATGATGATGTATTTCTTTTGGAATAAACATATCAAATACCCTCTTAAACTCTTCATAATCCTTCTCGAGAAGGTTGTGTTCTATGTATGTCCGCTTAAATAATGAGAGGAATTTTGCATTTTCATCAAATTCTTCCTCAAGAGGAAATACGTCTGGTCGCTTCTTTTCTCGAATAAATGAGGTAAAGTATTCAAAGAGCTTCTCATGCTCTGTTACATATCGCGCATTGATAGCTGTATACAAAAACAGCATTCAAAAATTTGCAATCATGGCAACAAATAATACCCATCATGATGCTGAATCCGGAGCAAAATTTGTAATAAAAATAAGTAATGTAAGGTTAATCACTACAAATACCCCTATCATGTATTTATTAACCGAAAAAATACTTGCCCTTCATTGCATATATGTTTTAAAGAAGAAATATTATACTATCATGATATCATATTTTTTGGAAAATTGCAAAAATTCCACACGATATCTCATGTGGGATTTTTGCTATTGTCAGAAAGGATATTGACTGACTAGACAAGGCTTGTGCTCGCCGTAGTAATCTCAAGTTCACTGTATTCTTCCTCCATATCTCCATCGCGCTCGTGAGAGAAGAATTCCCCAACATCGCGATTGTTGTCGTAGTAATCAAGAGTAGGAATAAGCCGCCCGATGATTACATTTTCCTTGAGTCCATCGAGATAGTCAATTTTTCGTGAAGTGGATGCGTCCACAAGAACACGAACCGTTTCCTGAAATGACGCTGCCGAAAGCCATGACTCAGTAAAGAGAGAAATCTTGGTGAGACCGAGGAGCATCTGACTACCAATAGCTTCAATCTGACCAGCCTTTGAAAGTTCGCGGTTCTCTTTGCGGAATCGGATGATATCAACGATATCTCCAGGAAAGAATGACGAATCTCCAGCGCTCGTAATACGAACCTTTGAGAACATCTGACGTACGATGATTTCAATATGCTTCGCATTTACTGTCTGACCCTGAGAAGAGTAAATCTCCTTGATATCAGAAACAATATAGAGTTCAGTAGCAAGCACTCCTGCTGTATCCATAAGAGACTGAAGATTGATATGTCCTTCAGTAAGTTTTGCACCTGTTTTTACACGATCTCCTTCTTTTACGAGTACATTTCGTCCTGCTGGAGCCTCAAACTTCACCTGCTCTGGAGCAATATCTTCGATAACAATCATATCATCCGTAATCTTCGTGACGCGTCCTGCATGTGTTGCCTGAATCTTCTGTTTTGTTTCTTTTGACTTGGCAATGATGGTCTTGGCCTCCACAGTATCTCCCTTGGCAATCGTAGGCTTCATGGTCTCATCAAAGAGATAGTATTCACGAGCTTGCTTCTCATTTGCCTCGAGGTCGATAAAGACAGAGCTTCCTTCTTTTTCGATAGATACCACCTTTGCATCGAATGGGGCAATTTCTGCGAGATACTTCGGGTTACGAGCCTCAAACAGTTCTTCCACACGAGAGAGACCTGCTGTGATATCTCCTCCTTCTTTTGCCACTCATCCTGAGTGGAATGTACGCATCGTGAGCTGAGTTCCTGGCTCACCAATTGATTGTGCGGCGATGATACCTACTGGAGTACCAGTCTTGGCAATGTCACTCGTTGCAAGGTCGAGACCATAACACTTCTGACATACTCCTTCTTCACACTCACACGTAAGCACTGATCGAACTGATACTTTTTGTGCTGAAGAGGCAACAATGAGGGCAAGAATATCCTTGGTGATAAGAGTTCATTCTGGAATTACTTGTTTTCCACTCTGATCAATTACATCATGGGCAGTGAATTTTCCAAAAATCTTGTTTTCAAAAGTATCTCCAAAAAGTGTCTTTGATTCTGATCGGTCGAATTCTTCAAAGTGAACGGTTCCACAATCATACTCACGAATAAGAATATTTTGTGCAGCATCCACGAGACGTCGAGTCATATATCCTGACTGAGCCGTCTTGAGGGCGGTATCTGCCTTCCCCTTACGTCCACCGTGTGTCGCGATGAAGTATTCAAGCGTGGAGAATCCTTCTTTGAGGTTTGATTTGATTGGAAGTTCGATAGTTTTTCCTGTTGGAGACACCACGAGACCCTTCATTCCACAGAGCTGAGTGACGTTACCCCAATTACCGCGGGCTCCAGAATCCACAAGATTGTAGATTGGATTTTTTGGATCAAAGTTCTTTTTCATCTCCTTTTCGATGCGGGATTTTACTCATGACCAGATTTGGAGAGATTGCAGATAGCGCTCATCATCCGTGAGGAGACCATGCCAGAATGCTTTCTGGATTTCCTTGATTTTGTCTTCTCCTTCCCCTACGAAATCATACTTCTCCTCTGGGATATGCATATCAAAGGCTGACACCGTAAGACCCGAGAGGGTTGCATACTTGTATCCGAGGTTCTTGATAGCATCAGCAAGATATGCTGTTGGCTCTCCACCAAGGAGATCAAATGACTTGGAGAGAATCTTTTTTGCCACTCCCTTCCCTACGGTCTCATTGACGTATCGGAGCTCAGTTGGAAGAATCTCATTGAAGAGAAATCGCCCATAGGTTGTATCAATGATTTTTCCTTCGATACGGAGCTTGATAGGAGTATGGAGAGTGATGACTCCATTCTCGTATGCTGCAAGAGCATCATCTCCGCTGGCAAATACTTGCTTTGATTCTCC
>JAYRRZ010000042.1:0-37973 GCA_041909865.1 Candidatus Altimarinota bacterium
AGTGAAGACATCAATATAAAATCTGCGTATCTTCATTTACTCGGTGATGCTCTGGTGTCTCTCGGGGTAGTTATCGGAGGTGCGATTATCTATTTTACAGGATATACCGTTGTTGATCCGATTATCTCTATCATTGTTTCAATGGTGATGATTATGAGTGTTATCAGTCTTTTGAAGCGGAGTATCCGAATGAATTTCGATGGTGTGCCAATGAATATAGATATTGAAGAAATAACAGAAGAATTACGTGAAATAGATGGAATTACAGATGTTCACCATATTCATATCTGGTCACTTTCTACTACAGAAAATGCTCTTACGGCACATATAGTTCTCAAACAATGAGTAAATGAAAAAGAAATCAAGGACACTATCCGACATCATCTTGAAGATGAAAATATCCACCATACCACGCTTGAAACAGAATATGAAAAATGTAGCAACGAAAATTGCGATTGTTAAAACCTAATATCTGAGAGTTATATCTTTCGTCTTTACTCAAAAACTCTTTCCTAAGTTTCTAGAGACACAGCTCTATCAAACATACTTCTTTCGGTAATGTGGATAGTTTGCCTAGTAAGCATATTAGGATACCCTTTCAGCACTTCGATTTGACAAATAAAATATTTGAATATGATACGCCCACTAGGTGTCCCATTTGTCTCATTTTGAGTCCAGTTCCGAGATGACCTAGATGCTAGAACTCATATTTCTAGTAACCCACTCTGTGTCTCGCCAAGGTTTGGTGGAGTACCAAGGTGTCCAGCCATATATTTTGAAAGACCCTCCTCTGAAAAGAGGGGGGTTTTGAAAAATATGGATGTATGAGGCTGGATTCGAAACCGTAGCAACCCTGGCGACGAAGGAGTCAGGTAAAAGCCAATTGAATTTGGCTTTTTGTTGCAAGGCGTTCGACGAGTGTAGCGAGGAGAAAGAATCCTACTACCCCAGCCATAAATAATCGAGCTCGAGAGACCTAGATGCCTCTCGTTTCACATACCATCAGTTTTTCTTTTAAAATAAAAGAGACTCTCCAATTCGGAGAATCTCTTGTATTTTATATTTAGAAGAAAGCATTTCTCGAAATCATTCAAGAATCACTTGAGCATACCAATTGGAAAGTGAATGAAAAAAGTATCCTCGTGAATCTGGGGATACTTCAGTGTAAATTGGAAGAAGAATAACGAATATCTTTATTATTTGCAAGCAAAGAACAGTCTCCTATCATTCTTATTAAGAACGATCTCAACTGAACTAAATTCCGCCTTAAGCATATGTATAACTTCTTCTTTTGTGAAACTTATCTCTCTGATTTCTTCACAATAAAGCTTATAATTTCAATGTTGTTGTAGCATAAATATGCTTATAAAGAATGTACAAGTATTTCATTCAGAAATATTTTCAATAATCGCATAATCATCTCCTATATGCTTTACGATGTTTCTTTCATGAACATATTGAAACTTTTCTAATGTGTTTATATCAAAAAGAAAGACTCCTGATTCACCAAGATGGTTCTTGATATTATGGAAAGCTTGTATCCATTTTTCTCTAGAATCAAGGTGATTTATTGTATCAAAACAACAGGTAATGATATCAAATTTCTGAGGAAGATGGAAATCAAGTATACTACTAGTCATATACCTTCATTGTTTATTTTTTCTTTCGCTATTTCTATAATTTCGTCCGATAAGTCAATTCCATAAGTTTCATACTCTCATCAAACAACTTTAAGTAACGATCATGTACCACATCAAAGATCAAGCAATGTTTGTTTATCATTTGACTTTTCTGAAAACTCTCGAATGAGATTTATATAAATATCTATGTGATCGTTTCACATAAGTGCATCATAGTACCGAGATAGTGTTTTGTAATTTATCATAAATTCCATCGTATATTTATATCAATAATGTCAATTAAATTCCTTTAAAAATCGCCTTAATATATAGTTGACTAACTATAGGAAATATATATTATTGTTTTCGATCCGGTCGCCAAGTGGTTCAAGGCAAAAGTTATACATACTTTATATCGTAGGTTCAAATCCTACCCGGATCTCCATTAAAAGATTGAATAGATGGAAAAAACACTTATATCTTCAGCATATATCTACCCTATTTGTCCCCTGAATATAAACCATGCAAAGATGTTTATTATTGGGGATATAGTAGCAAGACATGCGCGAAAAAAAGGAAGAAAAGTGTTTTTTCCTATTGCGACTCATTATAGCGGAAATACAGCCCATCGTATTGCAAAAGCATTCTCGAATTTTTATTCAAAGAATCAAGGAACAACAGAGGAGGAAAAGAAATTAGTAAACTTATATAAAAATGTATATAGAGTTCCTTCAGGAATATTGAAGAGCTTTATAGATCCTATGAATATTCTCAATTTTTATAATCAAGAAACATTGTGGGAGTTAAAAATGCTTGATGTATCTGGGGATTATGAATATAGCTATACAACATGACACGAAGATTTTCCAATATTTGTAAATAAAATACTATCCCTCTATAAGGAAAATGGATTATTAGTAGAAAATAACAATAATGAACTCGCGCTTAATTACGACGATACTTGATGGAAAGAAAAGTTAATTGAGCTAATTAATAAAACTGAGTTTATTCAGTCATTTCATAAAAAGAATATTCTCTCAGCAATGAAGCATATCAGGAATGATTGGTGATTTTTGAGAGATGAGGGTTTTGGTGTGATATATGAGGATGGGCGGATAATTGACCCAATGTTTGATAGTGAGTTATTTACAATATTTGACCTCTATATACGTTTCCAAAGAGAGTTATCTATTAAGCTTTCTCCACAAGCAGTGTTTGATAATTTGTTTGAAGTGCTAAGTTGAAAAGAGATGCCAGAAAATGCTGTAGTACAAAATATAGTAGACTGGTTACCTTGTGATACTTTTGTATGTGAAGAACATTTAAAGAATTGGGTAATTAAAAAGCTTTATGCTGAAAGTTCTTTATTGAATGAAAAATACCAGACAAGAAAATACTTTGTACTTGGAATGTGACGTCTCAACAAGAAAAGAATGTCATCATCAAGAGGTACTGCTATACTTGCAAATGATCTTGTAAATATGTACGGATCAACAAAGGCAAGACTAATAATACTCATGTGTGGTGGTCATCCATCAAAAGAATACGAATATGACACATGATTGCCGGAACAAGTAGATATATTATTAAGTAATTTTATAAACTATTATTTATATCTTACGTCAATCGTCAGTAATGAGATTAGCTGAAAAGGAAAGTTGGAATGAGTTGAGGATATAAAATTTCTTGAAATTATTAATTCAAGTCTGGAAGAAATACTATCAAAGTGATATTATCGACAAGCAATAATTGAACTTCTTTCTGTCATACCTTCAAAATATCAAAATCCTTCTGAATACGAGGCGAAGCTTCTTATTTCTTTATACAAAGAATATCTTGATATATTTCTTCCAAATTTCGATCAGTGATTTACTCATTAAGATTCTCAAATGAAAGAAATTTATGAAAACACAATAGGATACTACAATAGAATAGCTCAGGCATATAGTGAAAGTACTGCTGCCGTTGTACAAAGTACTCAAATTGACAACTTTCTGTCACGTATTCCTCAATGAGGAAGCATTATTGATGTTGCTTGTTGACCATGACACGACACTGAGTATTTTTGTAGAAACTGATTTCAATGTAGAGGGATAGATGGTTCAAAAGAAATGATTAGAATTGCTGAAAAGCGATTATCAAAATATCCTAATGTTTCACTCAAGGTCCAAAATGTGCTCGATATCACTGATGAGGATACTTTTGACGGTGCCTGGTGTTCATCAATACTTGTTCATTTAGACAAAGAAGATATAGATCTATTCCTCAGGAGAATTAGGCAGTCATTAAAAATACATGGGGTTATATGAGTAATTACTACTAAACAACAACAAAGAATACCAAAACCAGGTGACACAAGAAAATACAGTATGTACACCGAAGATGAGTTACACTCTTCTCTACAAAGTGTGGGGTTTCAGACTGTAGACTCTTGCATCATGAACTACTGAAGTCGGGAACGAATTTTTTTACTTGCTCATAAATAATGATGAACCTTTGATGAGAAATGCATCTAACGAGTCGAAATGCAAGAATTGCCATCAGTCCATGATGTAATTTCCTTTGTACATATTGCGATGGTCCAAAATGAGTCAGAAAAACCTATAGACCTGGTGCAATGGAAGATTATAGGAGTAAACCTTTAAGTGCTGGGGTTATCTCGACAGAAATCTATTTAAGAATTATTGCCATACTACAAAGTATCGGATTCTGATGAGTAGCACTCACATGAGGTGAGCCATTATTAAATAAAAATTGGATGAAGATAATAGATGGAGCCAGAGAAGCATGAATTGAACGAGCAAGTCTAACGACAAATGGGATGCTTCTTGAACAAGATGTAAATAGAAGGGGATTGCCCGATGGATTAACTCTCATTAATTTAAGTTTGGATACGAACAATCCTGAAGAGTTTAGAGAAATTTCATGATGAAAATGAGACCTCACGACCGTCATTCGATGATTAAAATCTGCAAAGAAAGTAAAGAAAGATTTACCAATTCGTGCCAATAAAGTATGACTAAGAAGCATAGCCCATAAACTCACAGAATATATACATTTTTGTGAAGCATCGTGAGTCATTGATTCAGTAAATTTATTGAGTCTAATAAGAAAATCGGAAAGAGACTCTGCTTTTTTCCGAGCTGAATTTATCAGCGCACAAGAAATTATGGGAATTATTTCGGATGAATTATGATGCGAGTTTATCCTCGATGACAAATACGAGTTTCAAGCTCTAACAAAAAATGGACTTCAGATTGTTGTAAAAGATACAAATTTAACTATGAGAACTCCTGAATGTGAAAATTGTTCTATGTATTGCCAGGAGTGATTTTATACGATGAGAGTAGCAACTGACGGCACTATAATGGCATGTCCTGATTATACAGCGAGAAGCTCCCCATTGTGATTTATTGATGGTGAAAAAAGCTTGGTTGATGGAACTTTATTTGAAAAGATAAGACAAATGACTTCTATTCTATTAGGGGCAAAACCAGAGAAAACCATAGTAAAATTTCGTTCAAAATATGGAGCTCTCTAGCCAAGTATTCTCTCCCATTGGGTGGTAATTTTTCGAATTGAAAACTCTCTTGCCCTTTCATGGGAACGATGGATGAAATCCGCTTGTAACTTTGGATCTGAATAGAGCGTCTCCATTGCATTTACCAATTGATTCGTATTATCAACAGGTACGAGTAATCCAAAATCTCATGGAAAAACTCACTTCAAATTCGCAATCTCAGTGGGTCTGCGCATGAGAATATCTCTCGGTCCAGTCTGGCAGTCTGTACTAATAATTGGTAATTCACAAGCCAACGCTTCAAGTAAAACCCTTGGCATGCCTTCCCATTGACTCGTCAGTACAAAAGCATTACTCCTTCTCATAAATCGGTAAGGATTTGATTGATATCACAAAAAGTGTATATCGTCTTTCGAGGATAATCTCTCTCTCTGAGAAAATAGTTCTTCCTTAAGATTCCCATCTCTTCAGAGTAGCCCATCTCACACTATAACGAGTTGGGAGTTTCAAAACGTGCTATGAAATCTGTCGAAAGCTTCTATCAACATCTTTTGATTCTTCGCAATATCTAGCCTCCCCACGTGGATAAATGTATACTTCCCTTTTGAAAAGAGATCATTATATTCTCATAAATCCTCTTCGCTTCTTGTCGTGATATCATCAAAATCAATCATATTATGAACGTACGTCACCAAGCTTTGGTCTATTCAATAATTTTCAACTAAATTTCTCGCTTGATCACTCACTATAGTAACAATTCTATCGGCACTTGGATACAAAAAACGTGCGAGCGTTCTATATGACGGTCATTTTCGATCAATACTTCCTCGTATACTCAATATTATTTTAGCCCTATTTCAGAATAACTTACTTAAAATGCTAGCAATATTGCATGATTCTCTATGAGAGATAATAGTATCAATATCATCCTCAGCACAGAACCTACTAATCGCCATTGAACGACGAAAAAGTCTAAGACTCAACGCAATAGAACCAGAATCCTCATTTTCATTGAGACAAAACTCTTCTCCTGTTATTGGGTACTTGTCCTGACTCCCATACATTGTCAGGTATTTGACATTATATCATCTTTCTATCAGTGCCTCTCCTAATGTAACCGCGGATTTTTCTGCTCATCATCACACTCAAACGTGAGATGAAACAACACATAGTTTTTTCTTCATTCTTATTGTGCAGAAAGATATTGAGTTATTGAAGCATCATAATTTCATGTATATTCAAAGGCTTTTATGGCAAGTCTTTTTCGAAATTCTATGGTAATTTTTTGATTGATAAATAATTCTAATACTTCATCATAATCATCAGGATCAACGATAACTAAGACATCTTTGAAATTCGTTGCAGCAGATCGTACCATAAGGGGTCAGCCAACATCTACATGTTTAATATTAAAATCTTGAGGAGATTTTATAGTCTCATCAATAGGCGGAAAATTACATATAACCATTGAAAATGCCTCCAAGTTAAGGTCTTCCACATCCTTCAGATGTGATTCATTTGAGCGGTCAAAAAGTATTCCACCAGGAATCCTGTAACTAATAGTCTGAATACAATCCATGAGTCTGCTTGGGTTCTGACTTACATTTTGGACAGGAATGTAGTTTACTCAATGTTCCAGAAGAACTTTTCCTGTCCCTTCACTTGCAACTATCTCATATCCTGACTCACTTAGCTTCTTAGCAAATAGACCAATACCTTTTTTATTAAAAACGCTTATAAGTATTTTTTCTTTCATATTAGAAATATATTTAATAATCGATTTATAGAATATGCTTATAACATTACTTGTCAAATATAACTTTGTGTTTGACTTTTTGGATACTTCAATTATTATTCTTCCAGATTCTATCTCCATAAAATATCTTTCATATGATAGAAAATGGTTATCGATTTGCCGCAAGTGAAAAGAAGCTCCAAGCATTCTGGGAAGCAGAGTGAGTATATAAGTTTGATCCAAACTCCGCGAAACCAATTTTTACCATTGATACACCTCCTCCTACTGTTTCGGGGAATATCCATATAGGACACATTTTTTCATACACTCAGGCAGAGGTTATTGCTAGATTCAAGCGAATTATGGGATATAATGTATTTTATCCATTCGGGTTTGATGATAATGGACTTCCAACTGAACGACTTGTAGAAAAAGAAATTGGCAAGAAATGATCTGAAATGGAACGAAAAGAATTTGTAGCAATTTGTCTCGATGTAACACGAAAATACAGAGAAAAATTTAAAAAGTTATGGAAATCTGTATGACTCAGTGCTGATTGGGAATTAGAATATTCAACCATTTCTCCATTAGCTCAGAGAGTTTCACAAAGATCTTTTTTAGAGTTGCTTCATGCATGAAAGATTCAAAGATTAGATGCTCCAGCTCTTTGGTGTCCCGAATGTCAGACTTCAGTAGCTCAGGCTGAACTTGAGGATAGGGAGATGGATTCAGTATTCTATAATCTTGTATTTGAGCTAGAAGATGGATCTGAGCTCATTATTGCAACAACCCGACCAGAACTTCTTCCAGCATGTGTAGCAGTCTTTGTGAATCCCGAGGATGAGCGTTATGGTCATTTGGTTGGGAAAACAGTTACTACTCCTCTTGGTGACAATGTAAAAATTATTGCAGATGAAAAAGTTTCAATCAATAAATGAACTGGAGTTGTAATGTGCTGTACCTATGGTGATGAAACAGATATGTATTGGAAAAAACAATATAATTTATCTGAGAAAATAATCATAGATAAATCCTGAACTATCTCTGGAACGAATCAAAAGTCAGTAAATGGACATTATCATAAAAAGGCTAGAAAAATACTAGTTGAGGAATTACGGACTCAAGGAAAAGTAAGGGATGAAAAACCAATTAAACACACTGTAAATACTCACGAACGCTGTGGAACACCAATCGAAATTATACCAGTAAGCCAATGGTTTATTGATGTTATGTCAATCAAGCGAGAGCTACTCGAGAACGCTGATAAGATAGAGTGGCATCCGGAATATATGAAGAAACGTTATATTGAATGGGTTGAAAATTTAAAATGGGACTGGGGAATATCTCGTCAAAGATTCTTCGGAATTCCCACACCAGTTTGGTACTCAAAGAAGACAGGAGAGGTAATATTACCTGACGTATGAGATTTACCTGTAGATCCAGTTACTGATATTCCAAAAAATCTTCCAGAATGACATTGACCAGGAGATATTGAGCCAGATACTAATATTCTCGATACTTGGGCAACATCAGCACTTACCCCTCAAATCAATGCTCGTTGGGGAGAAATTGACGGAAGAAGTGAACAAATACTACCAATGGACTTAAGACCACAGGCCCATGATATTATTCGCACCTGGGCATTTTATACAATTGCAAAAAGTCAATTACATAGAGGTGAAATTCCTTTTAAGAATATCATGATTTCTGGACATGTTCTTGCCAAAAGAAATGAGAAAATCAGTAAATCAAAAAGTAATGCAGGAAAAACCCCTGAAGAACTCATTGAACAATATTCTGCTGATGCTGTTCGATATTGGGCGTGTGGGTCAGCTTTGTGAAAAGATACTGTTTTAGATGAAAAAGAAATTCTAAAGTGAAGAAAACTTGTAAATAAGATATGGAATGTACTAAATCTTGTAAGGCTCATGACAGGATTACAAAACTGAAAAGATACTGGAGATGTTTCCGCAGTTGATCTTGCTCCAACGGATAAACTTTTACTACTAAAAATAGAAGATGTCCAGAAACGTGTAATAGCAAAACTTGAGAATTATGATTTTTGATGAGCTCTTTTCGATTTTGAGAAATTTTTCTGGAATGATTTTTGTGATAACTATCTAGAGATAGTTAAAGATCGTATGTACTTTCCTGAAAGATTTGACGATGGAGAAAGAAAACGCCTTTCCGGAATATACACTCTACAAACAGCATTTTTATGAGTACTTAAGCTTATTGCTCCTTTTATGCCACATGTATCGGAAGCTGTTTTTCAAGAATTTTATCGTACCAGTGATAGTCAAAAAAGTATTCATCAAACCACTTATGAAAGTTTTCCTACAGAAGGATTTACTGATGAGAAAGATGAATTATATGCTGACGGTGAATTATTTTTTCGCTTAATTGATCTCATGAGAAAAGATAAAACAGCAAGAGGAATTAGACTTTGAGAGTCTATTGCTTGCGTAGAGATTGCTTGCTCAGAACAAGAGATGCTCAAGTTAAAAAGATTTTCAGATGATATACGGAGTGTTAGTAAGGCAAAGGATGTGAGATTTATTTCATGAGAAAGTTTAACCGTACATTCCGTCCAAGAATCAGTTATTTAAAAATAAAAAACACTATAAATTATAGTGGTTTTTTCTCTGACAAATAACTTCTCAAAAAGAAGAGCTATGAAAGATTTGACAAATAAAATATTTGAATATGATACGCCCACTAGGTGTCCCATTTGTCTCATTTTGAGCTCAGTTCCGAGATGACCTAGATGCTAGAACTCATATTTCTAGTAACCCACTCTGGGTCTCGCCAAGGTTTGGTGGAGTACCAAGGTGTCCAGCCATATCAACCTGTAAAACCCACCAGCCCTGTTTGGTGGATTTTTAAGTAAGAATCGTTAGAGATTCAAAGCAACGAAATAATTACTATAGGATTATTTTTGAATATTTTATAGGAATTGGAGGCTATTTCTTTCGTTTTACCCAAAAAAACCACCAAATTCACTTGGTGGTTTTTTTGAGTAAGACGAGAATCTTATTGCTGAAGAAGTGGCTTCACTTGATCAAGGGCCACTGCAGAGATGCTATTTTTCGGGGAGCCATCGATGAGCCTATCAGAATACACGAGATAGATAAGACTATTTGAGCGTGCATCATAGAATCGAACAATACGGAGTTTCTTAAAAAAGAAACTCGTGGATTCATTCCAGATTTCTTCTACTGGTTTGATCGGAGAAAGAAACGTTATCACTCCCGTCTGACGGCACGATACCGATGCATCACTCGTATCTTCTGCAATACCAATAGCTCAGGTGATACCTCACTTTTTGGCTCGACTATAAAAACAGGTAACACCGCCAACCTTGGAATCTGGAACTCCACCAACTTCTATTCGGTGATCTGGTCAAAGAAACTTAAAAGCTGTATCAACCGACCCAATCTCGTATGGTCCAACTATTGCCCCAGTTCCAAGAGAAGGAGGGTTCGTGTTCTGAGAAATCCGAATCTCTGATGTTGTACAGGCAGAAAGGAGGAGGAGAGAAGTAAACAGGAAATATGGTGGTTTCATATCAATGACATAAAAGATGCTCCAAGTATACTGGGGATTACAGAAAATCAACTCCTCGCTTCCTCAGAAAGGTTTTTTTGTGATATCAATATATACAAGCGTGCACACATTCTTTCTCGCTATTATTCATACCAATATTCGCATAGAGAGTGTGACAGAGAGGCATGCAATAGCATATTTCGAATAATTGCACTAATAGCTCTGAACCTTTGTAGGAGTTATATTTCGCTCATTTGAACTCTTATTCTCCTTCGAGGAGACGAAACGTGGTAATCATGTTTCGTACCGTGTGATCAATCGGAACGAGAGTTCGGTTTTTCGGATGTTTTCCTTCTACAACACCAAGCGCCAGAATAATCGAAGCATCTGCGGAACGAATGAGTGCATGTGCTTCAGAAAGCGAAGCAGAAACATACACATCTGCTTCATAGGCAAGCATGAGCCTCTCCGGATTGATGTCATCTGGAACATTATCAACAACAATACCGCCAATAGAGAGACCAAAATCCTCAACATAGTAATCTTTTTGTTCATCGTAGATTTCGAGAAATTTTGCATCATGAGTAAAAGAATCTCGATTTTCTCTGGTTATCTCGGTTAATGCGATTTCTGGATTATATGAGAGTAATACATTCGGCAAGACAACATCACCGATTTCTCGAACAATGTCAACTACCTTGCCAAAATAGGGAAGATATAGCTGTTCTGGATTATAATTCTCAACGGCCCATACAATGGCTTGCTCAAGATTCTTCTCCGTATCAAAAACCAGAACCCACTTTCCTCGTTTATAGACAGAATATACTCCCGAATCATGGGATTGTTTCTCAAGTGAAAGTGCAGAAACAAAAGCATCACGAGCAACAGAATCTTGAACAAGAATTACAGAAAGCATAGATTTGATTTTTATGAATAGGAAGATAATATAGTGAGACTTGTAGCATTCGCAAATAATTTACTCGATTTCTATGGATAGCACCACTCTTATTTTCTGAATCCTCATCGGATTCATCATTGGCTTAGCTCTTATGAAAATCCGATCCCTCCTAGAACATGGAGAAATCAGAAAAGAAAGCCTCCGATGATCTCGTAATCAGATACTCGGAGAGCTCTATGAAAAGATTCTTCCAGCACTTCCGAATTTCCCATATGCCCCAAAGGATATGGTGTTCATATGAAAATGATGCGATTACATCATATTCGATTGACTCGCAAGTGGCAATCTCAGAGAGATTATTTTCCTCGAACTCAAAAGCGGAAAAGCAACCCTCAATCAAAATGAAAAATCCATAAAATCCGCCATAGATCATCATCGGGTACGCTTTTCTGAATATCGGATAAATAGTATAAAAGATAAAGAATAGAGAAAGATTGCTTTTTCACAAAAAAATTGATACAATAGGAATCGTGATAGTAGATTTTATACAACAAGAATTATGCTTCTCCTCTCAACATCATCCCTCGAAGGATACTGACTTCACAAGATTTTCCTTCTTACCAAAAAAGCAGAATATGATGGAATTGATCTGAGTATTGATTTTCATCTTTTTGATACCTTTAATACTGAGTACATTCATTTGCTTGTTGGCATAACAGGGATTCCTGTAAAATCAATAACAGCACCTGAAAGACGCCTCACAAAGAAACAACTTGATATCATTCTTGAACTTGCGAGTGAACTTGGAGTTTGAATTGTGAACATCCACCCACCGCATAGACTCGATAAAGAAAAGGGTTGGTTTGGGGATTCTCTCAAAACACTCCAAGCAAAGTATCCAAACATTATCATCAATATTGTGAATGCTCCACCAAAGACGTGGCTATTTCTTATCTCAGAATATGGTGATGCAAGACCAGAAACTATCAAGAAAATCACAGAACATACCGCTCTTTCTATCAATAATGTTGATCCATCCAGTGGAGTTGACCTCATGAAAACTCTTGTTCTCCTCGGAAATACGATGAATCTCGTGTATCTCTCCGATAAAACTGAGGAAAAAGACGGAATGTTTCTCTGAGAAGGGAACATGCCTCTCGAGAGTCTTCTCATCAAACTCAGTGAAATTGGCTTTGATGGAAATTTTACCCTCTCAGTATTACCAGAATCATTATCTGCATGAGATGATGAACTCACGCTTACATATCTTGCCAATGCAAAAAAGTTCTTACAGAAATATTTCAAATAAAAATACCGTAACAAGTCACGGTATTTTTATGCAAATATTTTCATAGCGCGGAGCTTGCCCTCAACTGTCGACTCTATCTCCAGACGATCCCGCAAGAAGATGTTTCCTTTTTGGGCAAGGATGGAGAGAACGAGCTTGTCATTATACTCCAATCGATTGGTAAAATCTTCTAGTGACATGATAGCATATTTCACCTTCTTTCCGAAAAATGTTTTCTCGAGAAAATTATTGAATTCAATCTTATCAAGTTCACCAATGATAAATATATCCACAATATTATTGGTAGTTTCATTTCGAAAGTCCAAGATGCCCCCAGAAATAGTAACAAGATCAAGTGTCTTTCTTCCCTTGAAAAAATCTTTGATTGGAACCATGACATCATACGACTTCAAGAACATTTCTACGAGTTGCTCATAGATAGGACACGTTCGATTCATCTGATAGTATTTCTTTTTATTCTGCTCGTATGATTTGAGGATTCCGAGGGCTTCTAGATTGATAAGTTCTCGACGTACCGCATTGATCTGTTCATCAACATCACGACAGAGTTCACGAATAAAAAACCCGGTATTTGAACGGGAAACCACATCTTCGATAACGAGTTTTTCAAGGAGTTTCACGCGTGAGCGAGAACCAAATAGTTTGACGAGATCCACGATTTTTTCTGAACAAAGAAATTATACTAGAGGCGAGTATATAAGAAAGGATAGTAAATGCAAGCTTTCTCTCGACTTTTTTCAGCTTTTCACTACACTCTCCGCATGGCAAAATTGAACCCCCAACAACAAGAAGCCGTCAATACGATTGAGTGACCTCTTCTCATAAATGCCTGAGCCGGATCAGGAAAAACTTATACCATTACCGAACGAGTGGTATCCATGATTCGTGAGAAATGAATCGAACCTCGTTCCATTTTTTGTGTTACCTTTACCAACAAGGCAGCAAAAGAAATGAGAGAAAGAATCGCAAAACGACTCGATATTGATCCAGGAACCGTGAATCCAGTTCGAGAAAATCGACTCCCAATGATTGGAACATTTCACTCCACGGCAGCATTTTTTCTCCGAATGTTCATCGAAAAGCTCTGATATGGGAAAGATTTTGTTATCTATGATTCTGATGATTGCTTACGAGTTATCAAGGATATCATGAAAACGCAGCAAGTAGATGAGAAAGAATTCAATCCTCGAGGAGTGCTCGGGATGATTTCGCAGACAAAAGGGAAGGGGATGGGACCAGCTGAATTTGCTATTACTGTGGGCTCATACTTTGCATCTATTGTTCTGGAAGTATACAAGGAATATGTGGAACGACTCAAAAAGGACAATGCTCTTGATTTTGATGATCTTCTCCTCTTTTTTCGTCAGGTTCTCGATTTTGATGACGTTCAGGAGTATTTTCATCATCGTTTTCAATATTTTATGGTTGATGAGTATCAAGATACCAATTCACTCCAATATGAAATAATTCACATTCTCGCGAGCAAAACAGAGAATCTCTGTGTAGTAGGAGATGACTGGCAGGGAATATACTCCTGGAGAGGGGCAGATATCGAAAATATTCTCTCATTCAAGAACGATTATCCAAATGCAAAAGTTATCAACCTCGAAGAAAATTATCGATCTACCCAGACCATCATCAATGCTGCCAACGAAGTAATCCGGAACAATACCAATCAGATGAAGAAGACACTTTATACCTCAAATCCTATTGGCGAGAAGATTCGTATTATTGATGGAATGGACGAAAAACACGAGGCGGAACTCATAGCCAGCAAGATAAAGAATCTGAACACTGACTCCAGTATTACCTATGAAAAGTTCAGTATCCTCTATCGAACCAACGGACAATCCCGCCTTATAGAAGAGTCACTCATCCGAAAAAATATTCCCTATCGAGTATTCTGAGGTGTGAAGTTCTATGAACGGAAAGAGATAAAAGACATTCTTGCATATATTCGCATTATCTACAATCCGCATGATTCTATGAGTCTCAAGCGTATCATCAATGTTCCTGGACGAAAGATTGGTGAGAAATCTCTCGAACACTTTCTTGGGGTACTCGACAGAGAACGGCTCAATATTCGTGAGTTCTCAGAAAATTCCTTTCTCCTTGAATCTCTCACTGGAATCGGAGCAAAATGAATCCAAGCGTTTTGTTCGCTCTATCATTGACTTGTTGAAGATTCAAAAACCAAGTCCGTCTATGAACTCATGACCTCTATTGTCAACCGAACCAACTATCTTGAGTATCTGAGGTGAGAATATACCGAGGATGAATATGAGGATAAGGTAGGGAATATCGAAGAGTTCCAGAGTATGGCATCACGCTACGATGGACTTATCTATCCGGAGAATCTTGCACTCTTTCTCGAAGATATCGCCCTCATCACGGATCAAGACAGAGACAACGAGGAAGGAAAAATCCATGATCAAGGTACTGTATCGCTCATGACAGTCCATCTTGCAAAGTGACTCGAATTCCCTCATGTATTCATCGCTGGAGCGGAGGAGGGGATTTTTCCTCATTCACGGTCTCTCCTTGAGCCAACAGCCCTAGAAGAAGAACGTCGACTTATGTATGTAGCCATCACGAGAGCCAAAGAAATGCTCTATATATCTCGTGCCAATGAACGATATACCTTTGGAAACTACAGTGCTAATCCAAAGAGTCGTTTTATCAAAGAAATTCCCGAAGAACTCATCGAAGCAGAGATAAATCGATGAAGTGCTCAGAGCATATTTGGTGGGGGAGGGAATGGTTTCTCGAGTTTTGGGAACCTATTCTGAAATACCTCATGAACCAAAAGTCCTCAAGCAAAGCCATCCATATCGAAGAAGAAGCATTCTGCTTCGGACTTTGTCATGGGAGATCGCATCAAACACCCACAATATGGTATAGGAACGATTATACTCATAAAAGAAGCCATTGCTGATATTGCTTTTCCTGGTATGGGTATCAAGAAGATGAATATCGAGATTGCGCCGATAGAGAAGGTATAAGGTGACTCAAGAAAATAAGTTATCATAAAATATATTGACTAATTAGATTTATATATATTATTTAATCTAATTTAATTATTCTTTATGAATGCCAATACTCATTGATTTCATGATTTCTGTAATCCATTGGCTTTATCTAGAGATCCATGAGCATCAATGGTGCTTGGTGAAAAAAGATAAACAAAAACCAACTGAAAGTGAAAAAATAATACTCGAAGAACTCAGTATTGTGAATGAGGCAATTATATTTGCTCGAAATGATTTACAAAACAATCCTAGTACCCGAGTTACGTGACGTTGACTCAAGGTTGTGGTTGATTTGTTCTCTAAATTGGTAGAAGCAGCACTTAATACACCGAGAGAAGACTTAACGGCATTTTGAACTCTTGGTTTTATAGACTGTATTAAAATCATGCCCTTCAGAGATAAGATGAAATCTATTGCTGATGCTGGTTTTATGAAGAATCAAATCCAAGAGCAATTAGCTAAATTAGAAAAAGTCCTACCAAATGATGATAAGGCTCCATAAATACATGAGTAATCTCGCTGAATCAAGCGTGTTATAAAAATATATTGGTGGAGTTAATCCCAACTTCCCTTACTATTGCTCCTCTTGTGAACGGAGCTCAGCAAGGTATTCTCGGAGACGAATTGGATCCTTAATATGTTCCATGAGGGTCTTATTTGATATCTTGTTTTCCTTATGGAGAGAAATCATGGCTTGCTGCATCATAATCTGACCATCTTGTTTTCATGTTTCCATAACTCCATAGAGATGGCTAATATTCCCTTCCATAATAATATTTCTGGCGGAATCATTGTTGATAAAAACCTCTCTTGCTACCAGATTTCCTGAACCATCTTTCTTCGGTAAAATAATTTGTCCAATCACTGATAGGAGCACGAGTGCGAGCTGAATGCGGACCTGTGATTGCATTGCTGCTGGGAATGCGTAAATCAAGCGATCAAAAGCTTGAACCACGTCATTCGTATGAAGTGTTGAGATAACAAGATGTCCCGTTTCAGCCAGTGTGAGTACCGCTGAAATAGTTTCCTGATCTCGCATTTCTCCAACCACGATAATATCAGGATCCTCTCGCATAGCATCACGGATTGCTTGTTCAAATGACCTAACGTGCCTACCAACCTGCTTTTGATGAATAAGGCTCTGATCATTTTTAAGAAGATATTCCACTGGATCCTCTACGGTGATGATATGTTTATGCTGATTTTTATTGAGGTAATCAATCATCGCCATAACTGTGGTGGTTTTTCCACTTCCTGTTCCTCAAGTCACAAGAATAAGACCTCTATCAACATTCAGGAGCTTGAGAATATTTTCAGAGAGGCCAACAGACTCAGCCGTTGGAGTTTGTTTTTTGATGGTTCGGAGTGCTACGGCAAAACCATTGCTATTTTTTGAGACATTCGCACGGAATCGAGTTCCTTGGTATTCGTAGATAAAATTAATTCCTATATCCATTCCGTCAAGTTGTTCGCGAGAAATAGCAGGATTCATGAATATTATCAAATCTATCAGCTGTTCATACGTAATCTTTCCAAATTTTTCTACCGGTTGAACATCCCGATTCGTCACACGAACATACGGAAAATTGTCACTTCCTATATGAATATCAGTGACGCTATTAGTAACAACTTCTTCGATGAGTTTGATAAAATTATGTTCCAGATCAAGATCTGCCATAGAAAAATGAATAATATATCTCTTATCCTAGCATAATAATCCTAGAAAAGCAAATAAGCCCTACAAAAAGTCACTTTTTATAACAAATTTTACTACTATCGCTCCCCAAAATAGAGCAATAATCGGAATCCAGAATCGAAACCGCTGTTTACCTGCTTTGTGATAGAGTGGAGCTAGCATGCCGAACCATATACCAAAAACCCCTCCAAGAAGAGCAAAAATCCAGAGAGTTTTCTCTGATATTCTCCACCATTTGTAGAGAGATTTCACCTTGTCTATCCACATGATGAGGTAGGCAAGGAGGTTGATGAGGAGGAGATAGGAGAACAAGTTTTTTGATTAGAATTCTACACCACGCTCATCGAGTTGGCGATGAAATAATCCATACTGATTTCTATTCATATCATCTCGTCAGGTTATCACCACAATATAGTTGCCAATAATATCAATTGCCCTAAAAGATACTCTACCAACAATCATATCACAACGAGAATGTCAATATATTACTTGCCTAATTCCTGCCTGACGCAGGAGTTCTTGATTTTCTGAGTCTGGATCCATAACAGAAGAGAATCCAAGTTCCAGCATTGTCCGAACACTGTTGTGATAACGAGGCCCTGAGTCAGCTGGAAATATATGATTCCAGGTTACGCATTTCTGAAACTCTGCTCTAAAAACATGCGAAGGAACCACTTGCCGATGGACCAATGTAGGATACAAGTTCATAAGATGCACGTAAAATAATAAATCTTGATGATTTCATCTCACTATTCCAAAGAACGTCTTTCCGCCTCTCCGTCTTAACACACTCTATTCTTTGAATGAGAGATTTCTGAATGTATCAAACCATGTGTTAAGTTGGGTATCTTCACTTGCTCGATTGAAGAAAAATTTCAAGTAGCCTAAATCAAGTTGGTAATCATCTGTACCAAAAAAGATCCAAGGTTTATGTGAATTAATTCATTTTGACCTCCTTTCAATAATTTCTTTCCATGTATCTTTTGCATCATTAATAGTTTCTTGGTTGATACTAGGTAAGCAGCTCCGAAATTTTGCTAGCACTTGAGAGGGAAGTTGAGAGGTATCTGTATCCGCTATAGATGCATCTAGCTCCACAATACCAGTAACCATGCGAATAAATTCATAAGGATTCGACTGATCCATAGGAAGAGCAAGTATTGACCTTGTTGCGTCAATGAATTGAGTATACATCGCAATATCCTTCTCGAGGTCTAACTGATCCAATGCTTTCCATTGAGTATATATCGTATCAAAAACTTTCCAAGTAAGTACCCCAGATTCCGCAAGAATATTTTTCATTGCTTGGATAGTTTTTTGCATAACCTCATAACTTTTTCATGGCATCCTAACTTCCAAATCAGTTGGGATACGAATGTCCAAAAGATAACCAAATTTACTATCAGAACTCATTCTATGAAGTATTAGTACTAAAGTTGTCAAATTATATTCACTCTATACACATTGTCAAATATACTCAAGTATCTATAGATAACTCTTATGCGGGGGGATCTTTCGCTCTACTCGAATTGCATTTTTAACGACTAGATTCGTGCCGGAACTTATGCACTGTGGTACAGGAATACAGAAACGCTGGATTGCTTCGTGCCTCGCGAGTGAAGGAAACATAGGATTCTTGCCTGCGCAGGAATGACAGGAACAATGAGAACATCGATTACTTCGTTCTTCGCGAGTGACGGGAATTAAGAAATCCTTTCTTCGTCTTTTTATTTAGCCTTTTTCTGCTCGCTCCGCAGGAGTGAACTCTTCCACTTCTCCGTCTCAAATCCTCCAATCCTCTCCATAGCAATAGCAGGGAAGAGTTCGTGAAGTTCCTCTTCTGGAATGAGTTGGTCATAGCCAAACACAAGGATGTCTGGATGAAGCGTACGAATCGGTGTGAATATATCCGACTCATCGCCGAGGATAACTCGAGCAAAGGGGAATACTTTTTGTACATTTTCTCGGCGTTTTTCCTCATTATCCTCTGGTTCTCGTCATTTTACTGTGAGGACCTTTTTATCTCGAGCAATCACTACCGTCATCTCATGTGCGAACTTTTGCGCTTCGGAGAGATAAAACATATGACCAGGATGAAAAATATCAAATGTACCGAAACACATCACATGGTCAAATTGCCTTTGTGGATAAGACAAATCAGCATATTGGCATGTTTTCTCGGCATCAGGATGCCATAAAACTTGAATAGCCATAATACAAAAAGAAGTCAAATATCAAGAAGATTGCTTTTGTAGAGGAGAAATCTCGGTAATTTTTCAAAAACTTTTGACAATATATGGTAGAACGAGTAGATTCTGTAACACAATATATTGTGTCTCTATGTGATACTCCTTCTCATATATCATCTGTGGAATCGACCAATAGTATACCGATTTGTGCCCTATCTACAAATACAAATATGTTGGTCGATTTTTTGTATCTATATCCTGTCATTCTGAGGAACGCGCCCCTTTGCGAAGCATTGGAAGTACCCTTGGGGTGAAGAATCTGCCCAGTTACTCTTGAATTCGAGCAGATGCTTCCTTCGTCAGCATGAAAAAACAGCCCCACACTGATCTCTAATATCTAACTACTACTCTATATGTCCCTCGAAAAGATTCGCAAACGAAATGATGATGTTGTTGATTTTGATCGAAAACGCATCGAAGACGCTATCGAGCTTGCCTGTAATGCTTGTGGCGAAACAGAAAAATCATTTATCTCGGTGGTTACCGATTTTATCATCAAGGATCTTGAGCATGTTTACAGTGAGATTTTTGTTAATCGTATTCCATCTGTCGAAGACGTTCAGGATGTTGTGGAACGCAATCTCGTAAAATTCAACAAGTTCGAAGTAGCGAAGCAATATATCATCTACCGTGCAGAACGACAAGAGGAACGTCAAGTTGAGCAAAAAAAGCGTATCAAAGAATTCGAGAAAAATAAACTTCAAGTTACCAAGTCTGATGGGCGCAAAGAGCTTTTTGATGTCGAAAAGATTGAGCGTCTCTTCAAGCATGCGGCAAAAGGATATGAAAAGGATTGTGCTTTTGATGCACTGATGGATGCATTCAAGAAAAATATCGTCGAAGACATCAAGACGGCAGATATTGCGAAACTTCTCATCAAGACATGTATCGACCTTGTAAGCGTCGAAAACATTGCCTGGGAACATATTGCTGGTCGCCTCGCTCTTTTTGATCTCTACAAAAAGGCAGGAAAGAACCGCAATATCAAGCAAACCGAACTCTACACTCCAGAATCGTACCTCACTCTTTTTAAGACGTACATTGGCGAAGGTCTCTACTACAAGGATTTCATGAAATACTATAGCGAGGCAGATATCAAGAAAGCATGAGAAGTTCTTGCAAAAACAGGAAAGACAACCGATATGAGCTACGGATATACCACTGTTCTCTCTCTCGGAAAGCGCTACCTCCAGAATCCGAACAAATTCGTCCGTGAGCTCCCACAGGAACTCTATATGTCCGTGGCGCTCTTTCTCGCTATCCCAGAAAAAGATGCAACCCGTCTCGAATTCGCGCTCAAGATTTATGAGCAATGTTCAAGTCAGAAAATCTCTCTCCCAACTCCAACCCTCATCAATGCCCGCACCAACTGGCATCAGCTCACGAGCTGTTTCAAGCTCAATGTTGGTGACGACCTCCGCTCCATCTACCACGGTATCGAGGATATTGCTCAGATATCGAAGTATGGGGGAGGCGTAGGAGTCTACCTCGGTCATATCCGCTCTCAAGGGGCTTCAATCCGCGGTATCAAGGGTGCGGCTGGAGGAGTGAATCCATGGATTAAGGTCATCAATGATACCGCCGTTGCCGTGAATCAGCTCGGTGC
The DNA here is from genome assembly GCA_041909865.1 of Candidatus Altimarinota bacterium. Taxonomy (GTDB): domain Bacteria; phylum Patescibacteriota; class Gracilibacteria; order BD1-5; family UBA2023; genus JABFSX01. The sequence continues at coordinate 21,208 of JAYRRZ010000042.1, forward strand.
TCGTCTCGGTGCGGTTTCTGTGACCCTCGATGTATGGCATCGTGATATCTACGACTTTCTCGAACTCCAGACAGAGACCGGAGATATCCGTGGAAAAGCGTTTGATATCTTCCCAGCTATCTCTGTTCCAGATATTTTTATGCGACGTGTGGAGTCTGACTCTGACTGGTCACTCTTTGATCCCTACGAGATCGACAAGAAATATGGCAAAAAACTCGAAGACACTTTCGGTGCTGAGTTCGATGCATTCTATGAAAAGCTCGAAAAAGATGAAACACTCGAGATGAAAAAAGTGGTAAAAGCCAAGGACCTCTTCAAACAGTTCCTCAAAACTACGGTGGAAACTGGTATGCCATACGTATTCTACCGTGATACCGTCAATGCAACCAATCCAAACAAGCATGCAGGTAATGTTTATTCTTCTCAACTTTGTACCGAAATATGTCAGAACTCGAGTCCCGCGAAATTCATCGAAGAAACCATCGAAGATGGCAACATCGTACTCCGCTATGAACCAGGAGATACGGTAACATGTAATCTCGCCTCTATCAATATCGCGAAGGTCAATGATGAGAAGACCATTGCAGAATCCATGCACATCATCTGTCGTCTCCTCGACAATGTCATCACCATCACCAAGTTCCCAATCAAGAACGCTGAACTCACCGCGACAAAGTACCGCTCTATCGGTATTGGTTATCTCGGTCTCGCCGAGTACCTCGCAACTCGCTCTATGGCATACGATTCTCCAGAGGCTCGTGTGAAAGTGGATGAACTCTTCGAACTCTATACATTCTATACGTATCAGGCATCCGTAGACATCGCTCGTGAACGTGGAGCATATCCGCTCTTTCCAGGCAGTGAACACTCCAAGGGAATCGTTCTCGGACGCGATGCGAACCAACTCACCGCAGAGACGCACCACAAACACCTCGACTGGACAGCACTCCTCGAAGATATGAAAATAACAGGAACCCGATTCGGCTACCATGCGGCTCCAGCACCGAATACCTCTACCGCAGGTATCGTCGGTACCACCGCAGCCCTCCTCCCAATCTACAAAAAATACTTCGTCGAGACCAATCTCTCTTCTCCGACTATCCGCATCGCTCCGAAGCTCAATAACGAGAACTTCTGGTTCTACAAGGAGTACGTGACTATGGACATGAACGATGTTATCGACATGATCTCTACTATCTACCGTTGGATTGACCAATCTATCTCATTTGAGTGGATGATTGACCCATCCAAAGTCTCTCCGGCACAGCTCTATAGCTACTACATGAAGAGCTGGAAACAAGGAGTGAAGACGGTATACTACGTCCGCTCACTCTCCAGTGAAGTCAGTAAAGAAAATTGTGTGAGTTGTTCATGATAGTTACTAAATATCCCAAGTTTTTGCTTGGGATATTTCCACATTTTACTTTCTTATTTTATTCTTTAATGTCAGGACATACAAATATAAATACCTTCTTACAATCCATTAAGGATTCACCATGGACTTGGCTATTTGGGGCAGTAGTAAGTGGATCTATTCCACTTTTCTTTATACCCTGGCTCACTTTACGAAGTACTGATGCAACCGAGAGAGCAACAGAAGTAACAAAACTTACATATCAAAATGATGTAAATACAAAAATTGAAGAGAAGAATCCTTACGTATCCTTCTCAGGCAAGATAGATATATCTCCTGAATCAGGATGAATTTCAGTGTTAGTGTACAACTCATGAGATAAAGACCTATACTTTACCTGAAATTATCCAGTGGTAATGAAAATTACTTCGGAAGTATGAAGCTGAAAAACAATTAACTGGAATTATCCGACTAAAATAAGTAAATGAGAAACTATTCTTATTCATGGATTGTTTTATGGAAACTGAATTAATGAATCGTGAAAAATTAAGCTATGATGTGAATTCCAGAAATGAATTATTGATTCTCAAGGACAAGAAATACCTTGTAGTGTATATTGAGAAAAAGTAGAGGAATCTTTCATAATACCAAATCTAAAGGATAAAAAGATTATATGAATTGATGCCAGTGATTGAGATGATAAAGTTGATTTTGAACTTTTAAAGAAAGTAATATCCAATTATTTCATTGGAACAACAAGCCCATGAAAGTTGAAGTGAACTGGAAAAGTAACAATTACACAGAAATGTAGTAAGAGTAAGAGAATATTCCTTTTCTACAACGAAAAGATTGTAGACGAAGATTTGAGATATTATATGAAAGAAGAATTGTTTAGATATTACTCAAGACTATGAGCGGTCGATGGTATTGATGAAATTATCGAATTTACATTTACTGATTTATTTAATCCAGACTACTGAAGTTGTGAAGCTCAAATCCTAGATCTAATATCAGATTGTGTAAAGACAACGGATTGAGAAAAAAGAAATATTTGCTCAAAAGAACAAAAGGATTTTAGAAGCGCCCTAGAAAATTATAAAATAAACTATAAACAAAACTATTATACAAGGAACTTGGTATGAGAAGACATTCATTTTGTATTTATTATTTTTGCAAATAAATAAAAATCCACCCTCACTCGGGTGGATTTTTCTTTCATGAAGTTGTATTTGACAGATTATTATATATATCTATATTATACCGAATTAACTACACACCATGAGCAAATGAATCGTCATGTGAGGTATCAATCCTGTCCATTATGGACATATAGAGCTCATCAAGACCTGACTCCAAGAAATGGATACTCTCGATTTTCTCGTATGAGACAAGAAGATTTATGTGCTTTCTCTTGAGATGAGGAAACGAGCCCTGAGGCTTGTCCTCGATAATGAATGACTGAGTGATAGGGTATCTATTCTTGATGGCTCACGACTCGATACTCTGAATCCGAAAGAATATGATGCTTTTGTTCTCTGATCCGATGTATTGAAGCTCTTCGATCCTACGAATCCTATCTTGAGACCACAAGACAGATCCACATTCGAACAATTCCAGAAACTGGTCGTACTCCAGAGAATTGGAAACAATGCGAGCCCAGAAACCATTTCAGAGGTTCGGAAAAACTGGGAAGTAATTATGAATGATGAAAAGTCAGCCATTTCCGCAAGTGAAGTTAGAAGAAGATGCAGAGAATGACGGGATTTCTCCAATATGTTACCATCATACGTAGCGAATCTTATCCAACCAGAGCTTCATCTGATACATTCAAGCACATACTAAATCTAAATAAATCCACCCTCAACTCGGGTGGATTTTTATTTGTACTTTTCCCGAAGTTCGATACACTTTCTCTCAAGTTACTCTCACTTTTTATGCTCCACCTCCACCACCGCAAACTCATCATCGTCGGAATCATCTTTCTCCTCTCTTGGCTCATCGGAACCTTTCTCATTCACTGATTCGAGCAAGGATATCCGATAGGACAGAACTATTTCAATGCCTTTTACTTCACGGTCATCACAACCGCGACGATTGGATTCGGGGACTTGGTTCCGATGACGATGGCAGGGAAGATAGTCACGATGGGATATGCTGTATTCTATGTGCCACTTTTCCTCTATACGATGACTCTCATGTTCCAAGCAAATTTCCAACGCATCAGACAACAAGATGAACTCCTAGAGAAAACGCTCCATGATACTGAGGAAGATGTCGAGGAAATTATCGAGATGGCCACAAAAGCAAAAAAGGATCTGAACAAACGTCACATAGCCCAGAAATAATATGATGTATTCACCTTATGAAATCTACCACTTCATGACGAGCAAAGAATTCCGCTCTATCATGAATCAGTCATTCTACAAGCGCCACATGGAGCGAGAGGATATCCCGAGCCCATTTCAGAATCCAGCACAGATACTCTTTCTCGAGTACCTCATCGATCAGAACTATATCATCGCCGAGTATCGTTGAGACCACGGATTCGACACAGAGACCTACTATGTGAGCACGCTCGGGAATGCCTTTCTCACGATGTATCGCACCTCACGAGCATTCCGATGGAAGAGTGCGATTGAGTATTATCGTATCCTCTGGTGGATAGCCGTCGCCTCGGCGGCAGGCTCACTCCTCGCCAATGCAGTCACACTGATTTTTGTCCAATAAATCCGAGGAGAGAAAAGTAAAAAATCTCTTGCATTCTCTCTATTTTCCATACAATCATTACACAATATATAGTATTATAATATAATATGTCAACACAAGATACAGTAAAAAGAAATCTTATCTTCAATCCCGAAGGCAATGACAATGTCTCAGCGCGTACCATCATCAAGGCGTCTACGACTGGTATTTTTAACCTCAACGATGTGAAGTATCCATGGGCAAAGGCTATGTACCAAGTGATGATTGGAAATTTTTGGGTGCCAGAGAAGGTATCTGGACTCAAAGATGACCAACGTGACTTTCACTCAGTACTCACGCCTGAGGAGCAACGTGCCTACAAGGGAATCCTCTCATTCCTCATATTTCTCGACTCTATCCAGACGGTAAATCTTCCGAATTTTTCTGATTACATCACCAGTCCAGAAGTGAACCTTATCCTCGCAATACAGGCCTACCAAGAGGCCATCCACTCGCAATCGTATGCAACTATCCTCGAGACCGTAGTGAGCTCTGAGGATCGCGATGCAATCTACTACTACTGGCGAGAGGACAAGATTCTCCTCGACCGCAATGCATATATCGGAGGAATCTATCAGGATTTCATAGACGAGCCAACGGATCACAACTTTTTCCGTGGTATTATTGCTAACTTTCTCCTCGAGTCGCTTTACTTCTACAATGGCTTTGCATTCTTCGATACACTCGTCGACCATATGAAAATGCCAGCAACAGGACGCATGATTGCTTATATCCGTCGTGATGAACTCACACATGTGACACTCTTTGCCAATATCATCAAGGAAATCAAGCGAGAATTCCCATGAGTCTATGACGAGAAGCTTCTCCGAGAGATGTTCAAGGTGGCTGTTGACCAAGAAATTGAGTGGTCCAAGCATATCCTCGGAAACAAGATTCCGGGTATCAATGGGGAAACCACTGAAGGATACACTCGCTGGCTCGCCAATCAACGTCTCTCGATGCTCGGAATTGAGCCAATCTATCCAGAAGCCATCAGCAATCCATACAAGCATCTTGATCGACTCCAAGATCCAAATGCTGACAAAGGAAATTTCTTTGAAACAACCGTTATCAACTACACTCAGTCATCCAATATGGCAGGAAGTTGGGATTTCTAACAAAAAACCTCTCCAAAGTACTTTGGAGAGGTTTTTTTGTAATTGCAATTATGCATTACTACTTGCGTCCATATAGGCAACAATATCCTCATTGATTGGTTCCTGGAAGTTACTTACCCATCCTGTAACCATGAGAGCAAAAAGGAGGAATGACACCATTTGTCCACGACGAGCGATATATTCGCGAGAAGACTGAAGATCGGTCTTAACCATAAGAAGAAAAATAGAGAATAAATGCTACTAGATTCTTAGGTATTTCCTCATGAATCATAGGAGTATGTTTACATGTTAGCAGGTTTTTTTAAAATTTGCAAATATTTGATTACATTTTCTAATATTATCTTTGCAAAAAGATATTTTTTTGCTTTTTGATGCGTTTTCTCTATGATAGAATGGTTCAGAATTCAATCTATGTCCCCTGGAATTCTCCATATATGATCCATTTGAAAGAGAAATTCATCCATGATGAGAGTGGGTACGACTACTTCCTCTCAGAAACAAAATAGCAATGAACTCACTCCTTAATCCAATATTGAGAACTGAGTTACGCATGAATTCTTCCCACTAACTCCATATTGATCTATACAACGTTTGCTCGTAAATCAATAAAAAAAACCTATCCAAAACTCTTAGTATTTGTTCAAGAATCCAATGAATAAGCCAACATCCATCCGAAATTTTTGTATCATCGCCCATATTGACCACGGAAAATCTACTCTCGCGGACCGACTCATGGAAATCACGGGAACTATCCAGAAACGTGAGATGGAAGAACAAAAACTCGATTCCATGGATCTCGAGCGTGAGCGCGGTATCACTATCAAGCTCACTCCCGTTCGCATGGATTGGAAATGAGTAGAACTCAATCTCATTGATACTCCGGGTCATGTGGATTTTCAGTATGAGGTCTCGCGCTCTCTTGCATCAGTTGAGGGAGCCATTCTCGTCGTTGATGCTACACAGGGAATCGAGGCACAGACCCTTTCTAATGTGTATCTCGCACTCGAAAACGAACTCGAAATCATTCCAGTACTCAATAAAATAGATCTCCCAAGTGCAGATGTAGAACGTGTAAGTGAGGAAGTTATCAATCTCCTCGGCTGCAAAAAAGAAGACATTATCCCCGTATCAGCAAAAACTGGGATGAATGTTGAGACCGTTCTCGATACCGTGGTGGCACGTGTTCCAGAGCCCAAGAAGCTTGATCAGTTCTCGAATCTTGTTCCCGTCATTGCGAGGAACGAAGCAATCCAAGAAACAAAAAAGGAATCTTCTGAATGACTGGATCGCCGCGCTCCGCTCGCGATGACAGAAACTTCAGGAACCACCAAAGCATTGATTTTTGATTCCCAGTATGACAGTTACAAGTGAGTAGTTATCTACATTAAACTCTTCTCATGAGCAATCAAAAAGGGGGATAAGCTCGAATTTATCAATACGGGAGCCAAGATTGAGGCTCTCGAAGTAGGATGTTTCAAGCCAAAATATTATCCAACAGGAATCCTCCACGAAGGAGAGATTGGATACGTCGTTACCGGACTCAAGTCTATCAGTGATGCTCGTGTTGGTGATACGGTATTTAGTGGAAAACTCGAATCAAAGAATGCTATCAAAGGATTTAGACAAATCACTCCATATATCTTCGCGGGAGTCTATCCGGTTGATACCGATGAATACCCGAAGATGAAGGATGCCATGGAAAAACTCCAACTTAATGACTCGTCACTCGTTACAGAACATGAGGCTTCACCCGCCCTCGGATATGGTTTCCGATGCTGATTCCTCGGACTCCTTCATCTCGATATCGTCAAGGAACGTCTCTGGCGTGAACATGAGATGGACGTAATCATCACGAGTCCTCAGGTAACCTACAAGATTCTCATTAGTGGAGACAAGTGTGGCGACTATCCTCGTTCCAGTCCTGAACTCATCGAGTTCGAGGGACGAACTTGCACCTATCTCTGGATATCCAATCCTGAAGATCTCCCAAAACCAGGAACCTATATACACATCGAAGAACCTATTGCCAAGGTAGAAATGATAACTCCCAATGAATACATTGGCAATCTCATGAATCTTGCTATGGAACGACGAGGAGTATTCAAAAATCAAATTTATCTCGATGCTAGTCGTGTTATTCTTCACTATGAGATTCCGATGAGCGAGCTAGTTGGAGACTTTTATGATGATCTCAAGAGTCTCTCGAGTGGCTATGCGAGCCTACACTATGAACCTCTCCGCTTCAAGATGGATGATATCGTAAAGCTCGATATCCGTGTAGCAGGGGAAGCGGTTGATGCCTTCTCGATGCTCGTACATAGGAGTCGTGCTCGTACAATCGGTGGACGTATCTGTGAGAAGCTCAAGGACAATATCCCAAAAGCGCAATTCGCCATCGCAATCCAAGCCGCCGTCGGCAATGATGTTGTTGCTCGTGAGGATATCTCTGCTCTCCGCAAAGATGTGACAGCAAAGCTCTATTGAGGTGATATCACTCGCAAGCGCAAGCTCCTCGAAAAACAAAAAGAAGGAAAGAAGAAAATGAAACAATTCGGAAGAGTCTCTATCCCGAGCGAGACATTTATCAACATCCTAAAAAAATAAACCGTGCTTGAAATAGCTATTTTTCTCATCGGATTCATTGTATCATTCATTGGAATCCTTATTCCTGGTATGACTTCTTCACTGGGAGTTAGTTCGATGATTCTTCTCGGATTACCTATCCAAATAGCAAAAACTACATTTCAGGTAGGAAGCGCTGGCGCAAGTATAGGCGGGGCATTATGACTCATGAAAACCCAGAAGTTACGAATGACGCTACTCGTTCCACTTATGTTAAATGCAATAATTGCTTGATATATCTGAGGACATATTCTCATTACCATACCAACAGATATCCTCACAAAACTTACTGGGGTTTTTATGATACTACTACTCATCATCAATATATCAATAAAATCCCTCTGAATTATTGCCGAGGAAGTTACGCATAGAAGAAAAATAATAGGTTTTATCGTATATTTTCTCATGAATATATTTTACTCAGTTTTTCCTATGGGAGCGGGCGTCCTCTACCAGTTCGTTCATGTATTCTTTTTCCGAGTTACCAATCTTCAAGCAAGATTCCTAGGAACATTACTCACATGACCATTTGTGATTGGCTTCATTATACCGGTTATTGTCTCTGGTTTTTATAGTCTGTCTTTTATGATTTCTTATACAATCTGAGGTTTGCTCGGCGGGTATCTCGGAGCAAAGAGTGGACTCAAATTCGGAAACTCTGGACTCAGAAAAATCCTGATAGGATGGCTTTTTTTACTTGGAACATACTTCATATTTTTCGCATAGAACATGACTACTCCTTTATATACCATTCTCAACTAATTATCCCTGGTTTTATCCTTTTCCTACGCCAACACTGCGAGAGCATAGAGAAATCATCGTTTTATGGTATCTTTTCCATTCTGTCACACATTATACCAAGCAAGCGCAAGTACCTTATAGATATCAAGGTTCGAAAAATCATAATTATGTTCTAACGATTTTCTTCAGTCCGCTATTCGGAATCTATTAATAGTTGCAATATCTTCTCGAGTGAGATTATTTAGTATTTTTCAATAGTTCTCAATATGTTTATCTGTAACTTCTGTTTCAAGGATTCGGAGCAGGATTGTACCAAGAATTACATTCAACTCAGGGGTATAGAGGTTAGTACGAATACTTGTAATAACATTTCCATAGGTGCGCATATCTATACGATTCTTATCACGAAGACTGGACTGTAACGATACAACGATCGATCGTGTTTTCTCATCTTGAATAGTATTGAGGGTATTTTCTGATATTTTGAGAAGATGTGCTTGATACCTCTGAGGTCGCAACAACATGTCATCGAGGACAATAGGACGAATTTGCATGAGTCCGACTGCTCATTTTGGGGACTGACTCATTGGATTTCACTTTGATTCGCGCTGAATTATATTAAGTATTATTTCTGGCGAAGCTCAGAGATCAACAAATAGACGAGCAAAAAAGACTCATTGCGGACCAAGCGGAAAAACCGCATGTACTGCCTGAGAAGTTCTATTGAGTAAGTCTCATGAACACTTTATGGGTGATGATTGAAGTGTCGACAGATTTCTAGATCATTCTCTTTCAGTTTCTTGCGAAAGAGGAGGATTGTTTCCTAGAAGAGCAACGACCATACAAGCGACTGATGCAACATACAGAAAAGGTCCACTATTTGAATGGTGGTCTTTTCCAGGTTTATGTGCTATATGTGGTCCAGGTAGTATCATTAATTTCGGGTCAAAATTTTATGGAATATAGGAGAAAAGTCAAAAGTTTTTTAAAAAAACTCATTTCCCTTGGAATAAAAGAAATTTTCTATATTATCCTACCATGAACGAACTCATTATTCTTTTCCAGAAGGAATCGATCCTCATTACCGTCATTGCTATTGGTATAACTATCGAATTTATTACTCGATCCATCAAGAGAAGAATGAAAAAATCGATTTTTGCTCAATATGACAAAAGTATCGATCCAAAACATGCAGAATACTACCTAGAGTATTACAGGAAAAGCCAAATTATTGATATAATTCGTGTTTTTTCGATTATTGTTGTTATTGGTATCGGCATAAGTATCAAAACGACTGGAGGGGTCAATTTATTTGTTGTTGCGGCTGGTGCTTTTATTATTGCCTTCAAAGACTTCCTCCTCTCAATCATCGCCTTCTTTTTTATCCTTCCACAGCACCGAATCGGTGATACTATTGGAATCGGTGATATTCAGGGACAGATTATCTTTATCCGGATGTTCTCTATTGGAATCCTCGGAAAAGACAACGATGGAGATAGTACTGGGAAGCTTTTTGTGATACCCAGTCACAAGTTCCTATCAGAGATTATCCGGAAAGAAGATCTCCATGCTAACAGTATCAAAAAGGAGCTTCTCAGAATTCCCTTTAAATCACAGGATTTTGACCTCAGCTTCTCAGAATTCCTAACAAAATTAGAAGGATTTCTTGATGGACTTCTGCCAATATTTAACAGAAAAAATGCTGGAAACTATCAGACATATATCTGACACAAGTATAAGATGGATATTGATTATCTCGAAGACAAATGTATCATTATCAGTATAGGAATCGTGGGAAAATGGGAGAAAACCGTTGAGAAAAAGAGGAAAATCACAGAATTTGTCGAAAATCAGAAGAAAAAAAGAGATATTCCTCTTTGAATTGACCAAAAACCTATCTCGGAAGAATAAAATCCTTCGTATAAATGAAATTTCGGACGCTTTCATGAACAAAATTATCAGCATTTAGATGCTGATAATTTTCTTATTTTTTGATTTTTTGGCACTTTTCCTATAATAATCCCGTGGCAAAAAGAAAAACCCAACCAAGACATTCTATTTTTACTGTTGAGCTCCAGAATATTCTCGCAGGAAGTATCCTCGTAATACTCGGGATGCTTATGTTTCTGGCAACCAAAGAAACCTCCGTAGTAGGGAAGTATTTCTCTGAAGCGGGAATTATATTGTTTTGAGAGTATTACCGATTTATTTTTTCCCCTATTCTCACCATCCTTGGTGCCATGATTCTCAGCAAAAAAGCAAGCTGGTCCAAATGGCGATTTTTTGGCATTCTCCTCTATTTTATGAGTTGTACCTCACTCATTGGTTGGTACAAAAAAGAAACCGTAGGGATTTTTGACTTCTATCAGAGTTTCGCTGATTTCTTTGGTCCATCAAGCGCCTGGATAGTATTTTTCTCAATTCTTCTCATATCAGTATATCTCACGCTCCGTATATCCTACCGAGCCATTCTGTCAAAAGTTCGAGAATCTGTTCCCTCCATTTCGAGTGTAAAAGAAGTCATTCTCCCAAGTGATACCTTGGATGATGAGGATATTTCTCCGAGAAAGACAAGACTCGACAATGAACATAGGAAAAAGGCAGAAGAACTCGAACGAAAACTTGCAGAGCTCAAAAAACAGAAGTCCCAGCCAGAAAAAAAGCCAGGCTTGCTCAGCGGCATGATGAATACCCTCACAACCAAAAAGATTCCTCTCGAAACGATAGACGGACAAAGAATAGAACAAAAGTGACCAGCCAAGTCAATGAATTTTTGAACATGGAATTTTCCGAGTATCAAACTCCTCAATGAAGTCAAACACCAATATATTGTGACAGCAGATGAGGTGGAAGAAAAATCTCTCATGATTCAGAAGACGTTTCTCCAATTCGGCATCGATGTTGATATGGAAGATGAGTGTATCGGCCCTACGGTTATACAATATCGTCTCCGCCCAGCCGAATGAGTTCGTCTCTCAAAAATCGAATCCCTCAAAAAAGATCTCACTCTCGCCCTCAAGGCAAAGAGTATCCGTATTCAGGCACCTATTCCTGGGATTTGACTCGTTGGCATCGAAGTACCAAACGAGAAAAGAGATGTTGTTGGTATCAAAGAGGTTCTGACTGATACGGTTTTTGAACACCATAAGTCGCGTCTCGCGCTCGCTCTCGGAAAAGATATCAATGGAGATTTTGTTGTGGGAGATCTCGCGAAGATGCCACACCTACTTATTGCTGGGCAAACAGGCTCAGGCAAATCCGTAGGAATGAACGGTTTTATACTCTCTCTCCTCTATAAGAATACCCCATCTGAACTCCGTATGATTATGGTAGACCCAAAACAAGTAGAGCTCTGAATCTACGATGGTATTCCTCATCTCCTCACACCAGTAATCAACAGTCCAGATAAAGCCCTCAATGCTCTCAAATGGTGAGTGGCAGAGATGGAAAGAAGATATAGTACCCTCAAACCCGTCAACGCGAGAAACCTCGAAGAATACAATGCAAAAGTGAAAGATAAAGACAAGATGCCAGTTATAGTTATTATTATCGATGAGCTTGCTGATCTTATGATGAGTGGCAACAAAAAAGAAGTAGAATCAGCCATTACTCGCATTGCCCAAAAAGCTCGTGCCGTAGGACTTCATATGATTCTCGCAACACAACGTCCGAGTGTTGACGTTATTACTGGACTCATCAAGGCAAATGTTCCGTCTCGTGTTGCTTTTACTGTGGCATCACAAGTTGATTCAAGGACGATACTTGATCAGATTGGAGCGGAAGATCTCCTTGGTCGTGGAGATATGCTCTACTTTCCAACAGGAGCTATGTCTACTACTCGTTTGCAATGAGTACTCGTCGAAACCGATGAAATTGAGCGTGTCGTCAATCATATCAAGCGAACTATTGACCCGGCCATGCTCGAAGAAATCTACGATGCAAGCATCGTCGAGGGAGATCGAGGAAACTTTGGAGGAAGCTCTGGAGGCGGAGACTATGGGGATGAGGATCCAAAAATCATCGAAGAAGCCATCGAGCTTGTTCGTTCAAGTGGGAAGTGTAGTACTTCTATGCTCCAGAGGCACTTAAAACTCGGCTATGGTCGTGCCGCTCGTGTCGTGGATATCCTTGAATCCATGGGAATCGTTGGCCCAGCAGATGGCTCTAAACCGAGAGAAGTTATTGGATAGGAGCGAGATTATCCAGTACATCTTGTACTGATGCTGCAAGATCTGTAATTACCAAGTCTACAGTATTTCTTCGAATGGATGCTTTAACATTAATTCGTGCAATGAGTCCTTCGGGTATATTGACCAGTATATCACTCTCCTCAACGACTTCTTCTAGAACTTGCACCAAACTTTTTCAAGCATAACCATTTGGATCATAATCTTCAATAGTTTTTCCACCCACAAACATTGAACTACTACAACTTCGGTATTTATGTCACTTCGGGCAACGCTGTGTGCCATTATTGCACCCATCATCTCAAACATATATCTGAGAAATCGTTTCTGGATCTAGTCTAAGAACTCTGAGATTGATCTCTCGTATCAATGAACCTGCAAGAAATATATCTCATGGCACCCTGTCAATCTTTCCGCTCATTTCGTTACGTACAAAGTCAGACAGCAAGTTTTGTGCCAGAAAATATCTCTGCAGCCGAATGTTATCAAGCTCTTTCCAGAACTTTATAACCCTAGCACTATCTTCAGTTATGTATACCGAGCTATCTATACCATTTCAACAATATGTAAGTCACATTCTTTTATAGTTTTAAGAAGCCTCGCAAATAAGAAGCATTTTACCATTTTTCATTACTGTATTATCAATATAGCTTGTTTCTGCCAATTTCTTTGCAACAAGTTGATTTTCGGGTAGCACTATCTGAAATCTTGAGTTCATACTCTTCTGAATCTCGAGAATTAACTCCTGAACTCAAGCTATTAATCAGTCAGTGCTATCCTCTGATTCTATCCTATCAGTTTCGAGTGAATAAACATCACCTCATATACCACCTGTCTTGATATCCCCAATTAAAGCAGCAACTGTTTTATGTACCACAGAATCAATAACTTCAAGCTGAATTACCCCATCTTCAACCTCGATGATTACTGAAAAAGCTTTTTGATTCATATTAAAAATATTTAATAAATATCTATATGGTTATATTAAATAATACTTTAAATAAGTCAAGTATTTAAATTTCTGTGGAATTATGACGTGAACTGGGTAACACTTGCTCGAACAACTATTAAAAAAGAATTTATATCCCCGGTATATCTCACTGAGTGGTAGGAAGAGAAGTGATTAAACTTGTATATATTACCCTTATCAAGAGGTGCGGTAGCCACTATTGGACCGTTGAGAGAATCATGAATCAATAAATCCCCTGTCTGCTTTCAGACATTTACAATAATTGACTCATGAGATCCAGCTATCTGATCTCGATGACATGGAACATTTTGACAACTCACTGGAGAATTTTTTCCTAATGGATCAATTCCGTGTCATCGTTTTGTAAGCTCACAAAAAAGAATATCCATATATTCTCTTGGAAGCTCCTGGCAAAGAGTTACGTCAAAAAGTCTTCATTGACTCAGGGCATATCTATCCAAATCCTCCATAAAAACGTCCAATACAAGTCAGGCAAGACGATTACTCACTTTCAAATCAAGAAGACCTAAATCTACAATAGAATCATTCTTTACTAGAGAATTATTAGTCATATATAAAAATATAATATTTAAGCTTCTGAAATAAAACCCTTACCAGATATTCATTATGATATGAAGACATCATTTATATAATTGTCAATATTTGCATATTATAAATATTTTCCTATACTGCAAGAGATTTTTTAGAAAAAACTCATGTCCAAAATCCTCATCAAAACTCCAGAACAAATAGCATGAATCCGGAAGGCAGGGAAGCTCACTGCCATGACGCTCGACATGATTGGCCAATACATCCGACCAGGCATATCGACCCTTGAACTCGATACTATCATGAATACATTTATCCTGTCGAACGGCTGAGTCTCAGCCTGTATTGATTACAAGTGAGCCAACAAGTGGGGAAAAGGAGGATATCCTCGATGTACCTGTATCTCTCTCAATGATGTCATCTGTCATGGGATACCAACCGAGTGAGAGAAGCTCAAAGAAGGGGATATTCTCAATATCGATGTCACCACTATTGTTGATGGATATTTTGGGGATGCCAGTCGTATGTATACGGTTGGGGTAATCCCCGAAAAAGCCCAGAAACTCATCGACGTAACACGAAAAGCACTTGATATCGGGATATCCGAAGTTCGTCCAGGGAATTATTTTGGTAATATTGGGTACGCGATAGCAACGTATGTAGAAACTCGAGGATTCTCCGTTGTTCGTGAGTATACAGGACATGGTGTGGGAGTGGAGTTTCATGAGGAGCCATACGTCTACCATCGAGCGCCAAAAGATAGTGGTCCGAAGATGCAACCAGGTATGGTATTTACCATTGAACCAATGATTAATGCTGGGAAATTCGCATCAAAACTCGATAAAGACCATTGGACCGCTCGCACCAAGGATGGATCACTCTCGGCACAATTTGAGCACACAATCCTCGTCACTGAGACTGGAAGTGAGATTTTGACAAAAACAGATTAACTAAAGGAGAGGGATTTTTGCACGAAGGGACTTGATTGCATAGGGAAGCGATTCATCTATGAGAATAGATTGGAGCTCTTTTTCTAAAACGGTCAGAATTGTATCTCGTGATTCTGGTTCTTCGATAATCTGAAGACGAACCGTCTCAAGGAGACTTGAGATGAGAGCAAAAGAATCTCTTGAATCCTGTGGTATACGACGAGCAAAGATGGTTACTATTGGTCATGCTCCGAAACAGTCATAGAGAGAACACGATTCTTTATATCCAGGAAGAACATCTTTTTCTTGGTATTTTCGGCAACGAAATAATCTATCCAGATGTTCACAAGGAACTCATGCTCTTTTTATAATAGTACCTGTCTCAGAATCAATAATATCATATACTCTACAACAGAGTCCATCACACTCACTACACATATCTTCATACGAAACGGCATTCATAGAGAGAAAAATTAAGGAAACACTGAAAAATACTGGAAATGTACAAAAACGAGAAGTTTGAGAAAGAAAAATTTTTTCGAAAGGAACTTACTCATGTGTAAGTGACTCTTGAAACAAATTTTTATGACGATGAAATTCGAAGTTTTTCCGCATTTCCTTAAAAAAACCTCCTCATAAAAGAGGAGGGAAGAATTATGCAAGTTTGTAGTTTTCCTCGAGCGCCTTGATACGATTATCAAGAGAAGGATGGGTAGAGAAAAATGAGTCTGGTTCATTGATCATAAAAGCGGTCAATTTTTCATCTCTTGGTTCTTCAGTCTTTCCAAGTTTTGTCATCTTCTGGAGCTTGCGAAGACCAGAAATCATCTTTTCCTTGCTCGTATATTCAGCGCCACCGAGATCTGCACGATACTCACGTACGCGAGAAAACCACATAACAACAAACATTGCAAGGAATCAGAAAACAATCTGAAACATCATGTAAACCCCCTGATATGCAAGATACGAGAGACCACCCTCTTCATCATCACGAGAGAGAAACGTAGAAACAGCACGAGCAGCAATATGAGAAAAGAGGATAACGAACGTATTCATAACACCCTGAATGAGCGTAAGAGTTACCATGTCACCATTGAGAATATGAGCCATCTCGTGGCCAACGACTCACTCAATTTCTCACTTTTCCATCTGATTGAGGAGTCCAGTTGATACGGCAACAAGAGAGCTATTTTTTGAGGCCCCAGTGGCAAAGGCATTTGGTTCAGCTGATTCATAGTATCCCACTTCTGGCATAGTAATATTATTGCCTTGAGCAATTCGCTCAACTGTGTCCCAAACGAGCTGAAGCTTGGAATCTCTCGCTGCTGATTCTCTATCAAGAAGAATGATTCCATATGATTTTTTTGCCATCCATCGAGAAATCCAGAGAGAGATGAATGATCCCGAAAAACCAAAGATTATTGCATATACCAGTATACCATTCATTCCACCATTTGCGTCGAGAAGACCAGGAAAGAAAATATTGATTACCAGCATCACGACCGAGAGGAGAGCAAGAACGGCAATATTCGTAAGGAGGAAGAAGAAAAT
>JAYRRZ010000043.1:0-28458 GCA_041909865.1 Candidatus Altimarinota bacterium
AAACTGGAGCCACTGGCGGGAATCGAACCCGCGACCGCGCCCTTACCATGGGCGTGCTCTACCACTGAGCCACAGTGGCGTAAAAATCTGAAAAACTTCGAATTTCTTTGTCAGAAAAATTTATTTCTTGGTCACTTACATCTCGGTAAACTCCCGCCGAAAAAATTTTTCTTCCGCGAACTTCTTGTTTTTGAGCTTTTTATCACCTAAACAAGCTCGCTTATTATATAATCAAGCATAAAAATTCAAGTTTTTGTTGGAGAAAGTATTATTTCTTTTTTCTGGAGCAATCATTCTTCTAGAAATTGTTTGATTTTCTGCTTGTTCATGATGAGTGATTCATCAAGCGAAAAAGTACGGAGCCCAAACATGATTTTTTCTATATGAAGTTGTTCCTTTGTGAGAATTTCTTCTTCTTGTTCCGGGAGAAAATATCCTCGAAAGCTGCTTGAATTCGAGAACCTTCTTCATTGGATATGACTTCCAGCCGAGAGTCCAAAACCCCTATAATCCGAATGATTCCAGTAGGACTGATTATGAATACTTTCGTATCATGGCTTTGCCCAGTTGGATATCTCATAATGCCGCCATCATAGTTGTTCGAGATAGTCGCATATAAGAGAATATTCTCTCTGGATATCTTCCTCGGTCGGATAGTGATGGTTCCATTCTTTTGGATAGCGTTCATCTTCTAGTATATATACACTCGTGTGAGTGATGTTTTCATACTTTTTGTGGAGTTCTTGTATTGCCTGGAGGGTATCTCCTGATTGAGAGTAAGGAAGTCAGAGAATCAGATCGATATTGATATTCTCGAAATATTGATTCAAAATGTTGAGAGCTTTTCGTGTGATTTCTTGACTTGCGCGCTTGATGGTATCAAGGACAATATCATCGAGACTCTGCACTCAGAGGCTGACTCGATTAATTCAGAGATTCTTCCATTCTCGTGCTTTTTCTTCTGTGATGTCTTCGGGATTTGCCTCGAGGGTGAATTCGTAGTTGGAATGTTGGAATGTTGGAGTATGGGAATCTTGGAAAAATGGAAAGCAAGAAGTGATATTTTGGAGCTCCTCGATGGAGAGAATAGATGGGGTTCATCAACCGAAATACAAAGTTCTCATTTCTCTTACTTTTCATCACTGAAAAGTAACAAAAGGTGCTGAGGGGGACAAAAACTCGCACGCTAAAGCTCATCTATTTTCTTGCTTTCATTCGCCCTCAAATAGTTTGTTCCCCTCCATCTCCCCATTTTTTGCTCTTCAGCTATTAAAATAGTTGTTTATCTCTTTCTTCAAATATTCCAGATATCGCTTTTTGGTCAATTCATTCACGACTGGTGAAACAGCGAACTTGCAGTATGGGCAAACTCTATGACAGAAGGGAATGTGGACGTAAAAGTGCATAGGTGAAGTAGAGCATAAAGGGGAAAGATGAAAATGCAAGTGAGTGGTATTGACAAAACATATATTTATAAATTGAATTTGACATTCATTCTATCTAGAATAAAATCCACCTTACCATTTAGGTATTATCCTGTTCAATTCTTCATCCGAAGATACAGTGATAATGGAGTTATCATGTCTAGGAAGAAGCGAGCCATTGAGGCTCAAGAAAAACAAAAACAAAGGGATCAAAAACAGGCCCATAAAGACGAACACTTCCGCAACACGGAAGCGAACAATCTCCTTCGGTACGGGAGTCGAAGCATGACCCCCAGTCAAAGAAGGAGATATGAGGCTGAAATAAGGGCCATGCGGTCTTCGTGACCTCGACGGCCAAACCAAAGGGGCTTTTACGCCCCTTTCATTTTTGCTTCAAAATACCTTCTCACTATCTCCTTGAATCCTGCTCTCCAAGATTCTACTTGTTCTATCTCATCTTCCGTAATCCACCTCTGCGCTGTATGTTCTTCTGAGAATTGAAATTCTGGGAGAGTATCGATATCGCACGTATAGAGAAGGAAAAATATAGAATTCCCATTATCAAAAACTCGTTCGTATTCTGCAGTTCCAACGAAACGGATACTTTCTTCGTACGGAGTTATATCGAATCCGAGTTCTTCCTGAACTTCTCTTTTTAGGGTTGTCAGTATATCACTTCAGAAATCTGTTTTGCTTCTCTTTCCGCCAGGGATTTCCCACTCTTGTTTCGGTTCTTCGCGAACGAGGAGGAGTTTTCAGTCATAAAACAATCCAACTTTACACGCTATATAGTAGGTCTGGTCAGCATTGAACCCTGCGATGTCATAAATTCTTTCCATATGATAGAATTACTGTTCCAATATTTTTTCAATTTGTTTGAATACTACTCCCTCACTATCAGCTGCATCAATACGATGGACTCGATGTCCATGACGTTTCCATACCTCGATAAGCGGAAGAGTATCGCCCTTTGACCAGGCGATTCTTTTTCTGATAGCATCAGGAGTATCTTCTGCACGAACAATGAGTTTGTTTCCTGTTTTTGGATTGGTATCTCATTCAAAAGAAGAAGGAAATGTCTCGAAAGTTATAGGGTCGACACGTCTCCCTGAAAGTCTCGCCACTGCCGTTTCTTCATCGAGATCAAGAAATATTACATGAAACTCTCAGAAGAGAGGCTCAAGTGCTTCATTTTGCTCCTGGCTCCTGATAACACTATCCATAAGAATAACTTTATCCTTGTTCTTTTCCAGAAATGCTTGAGCCATCATGACGATATAGGGGGTATCTACTTTTAATCCTGATTCTATTGCGTTCATTATCTCTTTTCATCCTGGAGCTCATGTTTGTGCATAACGCTTGAGTTCAGGTCCCATCTCGAAGAGGACAAAATCAGGATTTTTCTCGAGGATTTTGCGTGCTTGAGTCCCTTTTCCAGAACCTTGGATACCAATAAGCATGATATGATTCATATGTAAGTTGAAAGTTAAAAGTGTGCAAGGTATCAAGCTCCAAACATAAAGTTCCATATTACTTGAAAACTTTATACCCGAAAACCTGATAACCGTATTGCTCTCTATATTCCCAAGTAATAAGCCGGATTCTGTACTTCGATACACATCGATCTAGGCCATGAGTCACCTCATGGCTCCAGCAGGGTATATCATGTTAACCTGGTCCGAAAGCCATTGATCAACCTGATACCATTCCCTTTACATCAGAGGGGGTTTGCCGCTCATCCATTTCTGGATGAATCCTGCTTGGCAGGACTTTTCACCTTTCTTCGTGTTTCCACGAGTAGTATTGTCTCTGTGGCACTTTCCGTACATGTTATTTCTTGTATAGTAACATGCCAGAGCTGTTAGCTCTCCTCCTTTCGGAGGATGTCCAGACTTTCCTCATCCCATTTGCATGGAACGCGTGTATCTGCTTGGGTACGAGAGCCACCGAAGTATAGAGAAAACTCACTGAAAATCAAGGAAGACTGACCAAAAAACGATAGTTATAATAGAATGGATTTTTTATAAAAAAAACTATAATGCCAGTCTATTAAGAAAGTTATTATCGCTACTCACTATATTATTGGCATTGATGAGGCAGGAAGGTGACCATGGGCATGACCCGTGGTTGTTTGATGATTTTTGGTTCGACAGAATCTTTCTCAAGGCGTATTCCATAGTCTCCAAGGGTTGGATGATTCAAAAAAATTAACAGAAAAACAGAGGGAGAGGATTTTTTATGATATTGAGAGATTGCAATTTGAGCAAGAATGTCAGTATGCTTTTTCATATAGAGATGCTTCGGTTATTGATCTGGTTTGAATCCGTGAGGCAAATAGAGGAAGTATGCAGGATGTATTACTCTCGCTGCTTCAGTTTGTGGGCATTGAAGATACGTATGAGGTATATATCGATGGGTGTGACAATTATCAGTTTGATAACTTTGATGGAGCGTATATTTTTGCGAAGAAGAGGAAAAAGAACAGGAAGAATGATACTATGAGCAATGAAAGTTCTCATGCTCTGTTAGGAGAACATCTCTCCGCTCTTCCCAAAGATATTCTTGCTACGTGAGAATGACAAAAATCACGGTATACAATCTCGTATAGCATCAATGGGGATGCGCTGATTCCTGTGGTTGCTGCTGCATCGATTATCGCCAAAGTTATCCGAGATCAGATGATGTGTGATTTTCATGAGGAATTTTCACTTTATGGATTCAATGAGCATAAAGGCTATGGAACAACAAAACATCAGGAAGCTCTCATTAATTATGGCATAACTCCAATACATCGCAAGAGTTATGCTCCAGTCAAGACCTTGATTTCTTCAGGTACTTCCGTATAGTTTGACAAACTATTTCTTAGCGTTTTTTACTATGAGAAAAATTATACTTCTCACTCTCTGCCTCTTTCTTCCTCTTGGGACATTCGCCGAAGCGACCAACACTGATACTGATGTTATCATTAGTCAGATGAAGGTAATACTGGATCAATATGGTGCTCGGGTAAAGGCTCTTGAGGCTGAGAATGCTATTCTCCGAAATGAGATGATGAAGGCAGGAATAAAGATTCCGCTTTCAGCCTTTTCTGGAGCTATTATTACGACAGGGTCTCCTGCTACATCAGTTGCAACAGGGTCTCCTGCAAGTTCCTCAACAGGATCCACTCCAACGGTATCTTCCTCAACAGGCGTCTCTGATGAAGTGTTTGTCACTATTTCCAAGCAACATTCTCCTCGATATGCTTCTTTTATCCAGAAAGTGAGATCCGATTGGCTAGGAATACTCTCTGCCTACAAGCTTCCCCAAACAGCATTTATCTGAGGATATGAGTTTGTTAAACAGGGGAATGATAATCATGCATTTGTCGATATAGTCTTTTCGGGAACTACAGTCTCTGGTGTATATGATGCAAAAATCCTGTATGAGTACCACACTGGAACATACCAGAGAAAACTCGTAGGATTCTTTGAGTATAACAAGGCAACATGATATTATAAGACACGTACTTGATCAAATCCATTTGCTGGGGTAACTCGTACTTTTGTTGCTGATCCAAATTCTTCTCGAGCACCATCTCAGGCACCATCTCAGGCACCATCTCAACAGGATAATTCTGTCTGAGCAGGAACAGTTTCTCTTTCTGCTATCCCAAGTCTTGCTGATGTTGAGAAGGCATATACAGATAAGCGGTACCTCACAACAATCTCTCTTTCTGCAGCATATCTCTCAGCCAATCCAGCAACGGTAGATGTACTCAGAATCCGTTACAGAACATTCTTTATTATTGGTAAATACTCCGAATCTCTTGCTGAAATTGCAAAGATTGAATCTCTCTGAAAACTTGAAAAGGCCATAGCCTGCGATGCTCAGGTTATAGCAACCTATAGCAAGACACAGTCATTGGTTGATAAGTATACAAAAATATGTAAGTCATAAATAAAACCCCTCAGGAAATCTTGGGGGTTATTTTGAGAAACAAGAGGAAGAAAAATTCTCTCGAAAGTAGCCTAATTATGAGCATATGACCGAGAAGCCAGTTCTGAAAATGGATTTTGAAGTTCTTTCTTGGTCTAGTAATTAGTACCTAGGCAGTCTATATTTCCAGATTCATTCATCGTTTTTCTTTAAGAAGAATCCACTCTGAGATTGTATAGTTGGTGTGTGAGTGATAGCACCTATTGTTACCAATTCTCTAGAATCTTGTATATCTGGATAATTCCTCGAGATATCATCAATATAGGCTATATAGAGCTGTTTTATTCCTCGTTCTACTGAGTCAAAACAATTTGTTGTTGCGAATGATTCGGGAACAGAGGAGTCCTTATTTTCTTTGAGAGTAGATTCTTTTTTTTCGATTTCTTTGATCCATGTATGCTCGAGCTTTCTTTTTTTAATTACGTCGTTGCTAAGTTCTAGAGAAATACTCTGACAAGTATATGGTGGAACATCGTATCCACTTGATGCTATAAGCAAGAATGAGAGTGCACTATTTATATAGTTTCACTCTGCTGCCTTCGCAAGAATAGCCAAGAAGCTGCTTGCTTTCGGGGAGTCATCCTGCATACTTGCAATCTTGTAGTAATATTCAGACATCTCTCCATCACGGAGGATATTTCCGTAGTGATACCCCATATAGTATGGAATCATACCATTTTTGCATGGATTTCTAAGTTCCGTGTGATTGAGAAGTGCTTGATTTATAGGGAGCTTTTCAATTTGTTCAATTTTATTTTTATCACAGAGATTCTTGATTCAGATTTTTCCATGATCTAGAATTTCTCATATGAGTTGTTCATGCTTCTCTGTGGATTCATTTCCAGAAAAAGGAGCCATGATGAGGTCAAGTTCATATGCCCGAGTAAAATACGGATGAATGTTTGTAATATTGACAAGGATGGTGTGTGTAAATTTGAGATATTCACCGTCTCTTATGTTATCACCAATGAATTGAATAAGTTTAATCCAGGATATGCCTGCATAACTTGTTTCATGGCCAAAGCTCAAAATCTTTTCAGTTTTTGAATTAGGAAGAAAGTCTGGGTGAAGTCTTCGGTAATTCCAGAGATTGGTATACTCACTATAGAGCGTTGTTGTACTTAATTTTCAGAATATCCAAAAAGCACCAATAATTATGGTGCTTAAAGTTATGTATTGTAAAATGGAAAGAAGTTTCCTCATAAACGTATCAATTATGAAAAACTAAATCCCTACACCATCTTCTGATAGGTCATCTGTTCGAGCTCCCTGATTTGCCATGGCAGCTGAAGATGGATTTGATAATGGGCGTATTTCTCCAGAATATTCTAGTACAAGAACTCTTTCTGCCCCTTCTCCATCACTGTGCGTCTTGAGTCCAGCAATTCACTTATCAGCAACATAACTATGAGCCTTTTTGCGTTCATATGAGTTAAGATTGGGGATCTTACTGGTTTTTCCTGTAGACGTTACAAAAGCAATCTTTGTCTCAAGAAAACGAAAAAGTCGGTCATCTTTTGATTTCATGTAATCGTTCACTTCAAGATGTACATGGATGAACTTTTTTTCTTGTTTTTCTATCATTCTTGAGAGAAGATGCTGAAAAGAATCAAGGTTTGCTCCATGCATACCTATTATGAGTGGACTATCAGGGGTTTCCAAGCGAATATTGACGTCTTTATCAAGAATATCTATTGTGATGGAAGTAATAGTAATACCAACTCACTCAAAAAATTTTCTTACAATTTCGTGAAGTATCTCATTCATAAGGGTGTTTGACAAAAAAAGTAACGTTGCAAATTATACGAAAAATCTCGAAAAATAAAAATTTTTTGCAAAAAACCCTTTTTGAGATATACTTACTCATGTATTTTATAAAGTAAAAATATATGAAAATTAAAGACCAAGCACAGAAAAAGCGTGTTGGAGACCGTCTCCGCCGTATTGAAGGACAAATCCGTTGAGTCATTCAGATGATTGAAGATGAAGCAAACGTAAAAGATATAGTACAACAACTTTCTGCTATACGAAGCGCAATGGGGCAGGCAGCCAATGAAGAAATTCTTTGTGCTATTGAAAAAGCTACTTCCAAGAAGGTTGCCCTTGATCCGAGAGAATACGATGAAATACGAGATCTGATGAAAGTGGTTCGATAGTACGGTTATTAAAAAACTCCCATAAATTGGGAGTTTTTTGTTGTTTATGACGTAACTCTTCGTTTTGCCTGGAGAATATCAGAAAGATTCCGAGTCTTGTATTCCGCATGACGCGATATAGTGAGGAGTATTCCAACCGCAATCATGAGGGAAAAGAGAGATGAACCACCATAGCTTACGAATGGGAGAGTAATTCCTGTGAGAGGAATCACGTTAAGATTTACTCCCATATTTACGAAGGCTTGAATGAGAATCAGGCTGGTAATGCCAAACGCCACATATTTTCAGAATAAATCCTTTACTCATCTTGCTATACTGAATCATCTATATCCAATAATAACATATGCGAGAATAAGCAAGAAAGCTCAGAAGAATCATAGTTCTTCAACGATTACAGAAAAAATAAAATCGCCCTGAACTTCTGGGAGGTATCAGAATTTTTGGATGGATTTTCCGAATCAGAGTCAAAAGAATCCTCCACTTCCTATAGCAATGAGTCCTTGTTTGGTTTGGTAATCTTTTCCGTCTGGATTTGATTTCTCGATAAGTTCTTGGTTTTCACGGAGAAAGTTATCAATTCTCCCAGAGATGTAAGAAAGAACATTTCATTTTCCCTCGTTACTCTGTCCTAGTTTTCACAGGCCATAGACCGATGCGGCACCTATCAGGCTAATGAGTATTGAAATACTGATATATCGAGCGTTTCCTCAGCCAACATAGTAGAGTGCAATAACCACTGGAGTAATGATGAGGATGGATCAGAAGTCTGGCTGAAATGCGAGCAGGAGAAATACCGCGCTAACAATTCAGAAGAAAGGAATAAATCACTCAAAGAGATCTCCGAGAAGAAATCGTCTTCTCTTCATGAAGTATGCCAAAAAGAGAATAAGTCAAATCTTGGTAAACTCTACGGGTTGAAGAGAAAAAGGAACACCAGGTATATCAATCCATCCACGAGCCCCATTAAACTCTTTTCCTACAAATAGAACGATAATGAGAAAGAAGAATGTGATAGCAAAGATATTTTTGGCGTATTTCTCGAGAAAATTATATGGAATCTTTGATGCTAGGGTCAGAGCAATAACTCACAATCCTACATGCATAATATTTCTCAGGAGATAAAAGTGGTTATTTGCTTCATCGATGAGTCATTTTGCTGTCATATTGCTCGTTACCTTGAATGAGGAATAGACGCTCACAGAGCTAATCATAATCATTCCGAAGATGACAAGCCCAAGAACAATAAACACGAGAGTTGTATCGATACTTTTTCTTTGCATAAGAAAACGAGTGAGAAAAAAACCGAGGATTACCTCGGTTTTGGAGATATAGTTAGGCTTTTCTTCGAACAATAAAAGCAAGAGCAAGACCTCATGCAATTATAAGAAAGAGGATTGGATTCATCCCAGTAAGAGGAAGTTCCTTTGCTGTAGGCTCAGTTTTTGCAGCCTCCTTTCCAGAAGCTGTTACGGGAAGTGCTTCTACGGTAGGAGCACTTCCAGTAGATGCAATTGCAGCATTTGGATTTGCTGGTGCGTTAAAAGTAAGGATAGATTTCTTGAGCGGAATTGGTGTGGTGAATTCTTTTGATGCATCAGCACCTTCTTTTATAACTACTCCACCTTCTGAAATAGCACTCAGTACGGTCAAGGTGTATGTTGATCCTTCTCCAAGGATATCAGAGAGGCTCACAAGAACGCTCTTCGGTGCTTCAACAACACTGGTTACTTTCTCGACTTTAACGTTTGATCCGTCTGATTGTTTGGATATACGAACCCGAACAGCCTCTGCTACGATATTTTGGTTGAAACTTACAAGAATATGAGCATCATCTTGCGTAGTGATAGTATCGAGAATAAGAGGAGCTTCAGTAGTGCTAGATCCAGTGGTATCAGCAGCAAGTACAAGAGAAGACACTGATACTCCGATAATGAGACCAGTAATCATTCTGATAAAAGATGATTTCATATTGCAAAATAAGTAAGAAAATATACACTAAAACTGTTCTGTATCATAAAAAAATGCCATGAAAACGCAATTCTCTTTACGGAAATCCGGCTTTACATTAGTAGAAATTATGGTAGTGATAGCAATTCTCGGATTTCTCTACTATACATTTGCCCGATTCTCGTATAGTCCACAAGAAGATCTTACCAAGGCAGAGCGTCTTGCTAACAAGATATCTTCCGTTCTTCATGATGGTCTTTTGCAGACCACCATTGGGCGAATGGATGCGAACAACAACGCAGTAACGGGGGCGGTATTACATTTTTGAGGTTCAGGATGTCTCACAGCTTCTGGTTGATCGGGGATTACCTGGAAATATACTCAATATCTCAGTGGACAACTTCGTCAGCCATTTTTTGATGGTGATAGTAATTATGTTTTAGATACGATTGCATGGACTGGTTGAACCACCCCATGATCAGGCGATTGTATTGATATTATCTTGGATCGTTCGTCAATAAGCTTTTCCGGAATAGCTGATACCTCGAATACGATTGTAACATTTACCACAAAATATCGTAATATGAAAAAGAAAGTACGATTTGATAGACGAACCGGTCGAGTTGAGATAAATAAGAACTAGAAAGATGTAGTCTCAGAGAGATGGGAATTAATCTTTGTGTCTTCTCAATACGTGTAGAATTTCTTGTTTGAGGTAATCAATTCCGTTGTTCATATGCGCCGAAATGAGTATTGGGTTAAGTTCATGGAACTTCTCTTTGAGGAGTTCCTTTTTTGTCTCGTTGATGGTGTCAGATTTATTGAATATGTATATCCGCATCTGACGAGCGTCGATGGTAGAGAGAGTCTCATCTACTATCTTGATTTTCTCTTCTATCCAAGGATCTCCTGCATCAATCACATGGAGGAGAATGTCGGACTCAACAGAATCCTCGAGAGTTGAGTGAAATGCGGCAATGAGATCAGGAGGAAGGTCTCGTATGAATCCAATCGTATCATTGAGGAGGATTTCTTGTCACAGTCAATCATTGGTTCCGATATACATTCTTCCAACATTGGTTCCGAGTGTTGCAAAGAGCTTGTCTTCTGCGAGAACTCATTTTTTTGTAAGGGTATTAAATAATGAGGATTTGCCAGCATTGGTATATCCTACAATTCCTATGGTAGAGAGTCATTTTCGCTTTCTCGCTTCGCGATGGAGTTTGCGAGTTCTTTCATAGGTCTTGAGTTTCTCATGGATAATGAGTTCTTTTTCTCGCAGATGTCGTTTCATGATTTCTGTATTCGTTTCTCCTTGTCATTTGGCATTATTGGAGCCACCTCATTGGCGAGAGAGCTCCATTCCCATACCAAAAATCCTTGGTCCCATATGTTTTATGGCCGCGAGCTCTATCTGGAGCTTGGATTCTGGAGATATAGCATGGAGAGCAAATATCTTGAGAATGAGATCTACACGATCCCATGCTTGCATCTTGGACTTTTTTTCTCGGAGATGTTCATTTACATTCCAGACTTGTGCTGGTTTCATGATGTTCCCGATGATAAGGAGTTCTGCACCAAGTTCATCTCCGACGAATATGAGTTCATCGAGTTTCCCGCTACCGACGAAGGTTCGGTAATCGGGAGAAGTTCGTTTCTGTACTCGCTTCACGATGGTAACTCATCCATAGGTTGAGACGAGTGATTCAAGCTCATTCATACGGTGTTCAAGCTCTTCTGAAGTGAGTCATGGAGGAGCGATGTCGACGATGATGGTTTTCATAAGTTTTTTTAGTTTATATCTATCCAATACACTTTCGACTTTTTCCCTTCATGGTTGGTATATCGCTCGAATATGCCACCATTTTTCTCGATAGTTCGGATAGAGCCAATATTGTCATCATAGCATCCGAGCATGACTCGGTCGAGTCAGATTTTCCGAGCTTCGATGAGTGCCAATCGGAGCATCTCGGTTGCATAACCTTTGCGGCGTTCACTTGGTCGGATTCCATACCCGATATGTCCGCCATATTCTCGGAGATTCGGATGATCTATCGAGTGGCGTATCTGGATACCTCCGAGGATTATCTTTCCATCCATGAGGAAAAAGAGCGTAGCAGGGACTTCACGGTGATTCTCAGAGAGGTCATCATTAGCTAATTGGAGAAACTCCTCATACGTACCACCACGAAAAAGTGCTCATGGCGAGACATGTCCAGCTTCAAATTCTCCGCTTCACTTCCACTCGGCGAGCATATCCTGATAGGCAGATTTGTGTGAGATGTTGGGGAAGGTGAGGTGGAGCATATCTGGAAAACTATGTACGTCAGTAACGATCTAAGACACGAATAGTATCTGTATCTACAAAATTATCAAAGCAGATCTCTAGAACGAGTAAATCTTCCTGACCGATATTCTTTACATTGTGAGGAATCTTCTTTGGTATAAAATATGTTTCATTTTTTTTGTGGTAAATAACCTTTCTCATAATGTTACTTTTCAGATTCATTTAAGGATTTTCCAGTAATCATCGCGGATGTTGTGATAGTGTAAACTGAGTTCTTCTCATGGTTTTATCGTGAGGAATTGTACAGTTGAAATACGATTGAATGACAATCGTTCTAATTCTCACCATGGTTTTCGAAATGTAACACTATCAAGTTGCATAACTTAGAGAGAAAAATATTAATTCACCCCCGTCACCTCCCTCACTACCTTCATCTTCTCCTCCAGTCGAGCGTTCATGATACGAGCTCATTCAGCGAGTTTTGCCTCGACGATTTCTGGATTTGCGAGGAGCTGTTCTCTCGCTTCACGATACGGGCGGAGGTACTCGGTGAGCACCGTGAGGAGTTCAGTTTTTGCATGACCATATCCGAATCCGATACCTTCTGACTCGTACTTCACACGGAGTGCAGCAATCTGCTCTGGCGTGGCAAAGACCTTGTAGAGATTGAATACATTACACTCGTCGGGATTCTTCTTCTTCTCATCGACTCACTCAGAACCAGTCACGATGGACATGACACGCTTCTTGAGTGTTTTATCGTCATCGAATACGCCGATGAAGTTGTCGTAGCTCTTGCTCATCTTGCGACCGTCAACACCTGGAATCTTTCCTATGTTTTTCTGTACGAGTGCTTGAGGTTCTTTGAATACTTCTTGTTTGTATGTTTTGTTCAATGCTCTCGCAATATCACGTGCCATTTCGAGGTGCTGAATCTGGTCTTCTCCAACTGGCACCGCATCGATATCGTAGCCGATGATATCTGCCGCCATAAGGATAGGGTAGTTGAAGACACCCATGTTAATGTCAGCATTTTTTGCTTCTGCATCCTTGAAACTATGTGCCCGGAGCATGAGGGAATATGGAGTCACATTGGAGAGAATCCACATGAGCCGAGTGATATCTACGATATCTGACTGGCGGAAGATAGTGAGCTCGGTATCGAGTCCAAATATCGAGAGATACTCGATAGCGAGTTCGTGTGACTGTTCACGCATTTTTGCTCCGTCCTTCACACTCGTGAGGGCGTGGAGATCGGCAATAAATATCGCCGCATCATTTCTCTTTGCCACTTTCTGGAAGGGAAGTACCGCCCCCATGAGATTCCCGAGATGCATCGATGAACCAGTTGGCTTGACGCCAGTGATGATTTTTTTAGACATAGTTCAGAGAGTTATGAGGTAAATATAGGGAAAACCTGAGAAATGGCAACGGAATTCTACAACTCTTTGAGGAATTGTGAGATTTTAGGCAGTCATCAATCTTGATATAATCGAATTACCTGACTGCCAACAATCGAGAAATCTGCAATGGAGTTTATTTGTTTTATATCTTTTTCCGATTGTATTCCAAAACCAACACCAATTGGTATGGAGAATTTTTCTCTGAGGAACGATATATATTTCCTAAAACTTTCTCAAAAATTACCCTGAACTCCTGTGGTCATATTTTGAGATATTGCATAAATAAATCCTGTTGCAATAGTAGAAATGGATGTTAATCGTTCAATAGGCGTTGAAGGTGATACAGTATATATGCAATGAATGCCAACATTCTTGCATATTTTCAATAAACTTCTTCAATCTTCTGTATCAAATGGCACATCAGGTACGATGATTCAATAAATTCAGGAATTCTTACTTTTTTCGATGAATGCCCTTAATCCATAAGTTAATATGGTATGAAAGTAGCACATTGCAAGAATTTCTGAATTATTTTGTATCCGATTTTTTACTATAAAATTAAATACATCATCAGTTGAATTTATATAATTTAGAGCCATTTTATTTGCTTCCGTTATGATCAATCAATCAGCTATAGGATCAGAGAATGGAAATTGCACCTCAACAAATTGTGAGTAATTCTGTAATATCTTGAATATTTCCTGAGAATCCCTTTGGTTCGGATATCCACATACAAGATGAGTCATGATACGTTTCATATTTTATAGAGTTAGAATATATTCTTTTAGAAAATCTCAGAATTGAGAATCAAATTTTGGTGCCGTGATAAATAAGTCCTTTTCTCCTCGTCAAGAAATATTACATACCATAACAGTGTTGCTGGGCTTACCCTTTGCAAGATTTATACACTCTGCAACTGCATGGGCAGATTCAAGTGCAGGAAGAATTCATTCTGTTTGCATAAGAACTTTTATAGCATCAATAGCCTCGTCGTCAGTAATAGATGTCATTTTTACACGTCATATATTCTCTAAGTATGCAAGTTGAGGTGAAACTCATGAATAATCGAGTCATGCAGAAATAGAATATGTATCACGTATCTGTCAATTCTTTTCTTGGAGAAAATATGATTTATATCATTCAATCACTCATATATCTTTCTCAGAAAATCTTGTTGCATGCTTTCATGTATTGATTCACTTTCCTCATGCTTCGACTCAGATCATTTTAACAGATGAATCGTCTAAGAAATCATAAAATAAACCTTGAGCATTACTTCATCATCCAACACAAGCAATAAGATAATCAGGAAGTCTTCATATAGCATCGTTGAGTTGATTCCGAACTTCTTCTCCAATTATTTTCTGAAAAAATACATTCATTGATGGGTATGGATTTGGTCCACAAGCAGTTCAGAGAAGGTAATATGTTGAATTGGAATTGTTTATAAGGTCTTTTAGTGCCATATTTACAGCACTTCGAAGTGTTTGATCTCATTCAGTAACAGGTACAACTGTAGCTCACGTGAGTTGCATAGATATTACATTCGGCCTTTGGCGATCGTAATCCTTTTTTCCCATATAAATTGTGCACTCAAGTCAGAACTTTGCTGCAACACTTGCTGTAGCAAGGCCATGTTGTCATGCTCCAGTTTCAGCAATAATTCTTTTTTTTCAGAGATACTTTGCCAGAAGTATTTGTCATACGCAATGATTGATTTTATGTGCTCCAGTATGATTTGTTCATTCGTTTTTCATGTAGATGCTCGCTCATCATACTTTTCTTGAGAGTCTTTCACAATAGATGAGAGGAGAAGGGCGTCCTATATAATTCCTATACAATAGTCGTAGTTCTTGTTGGAATTTCTCTGTTTCTTTGAGAAAGAAGAATCCATCTTGAATTTCTTTCATTATGGGGATGAGCATTTCTGGAATATATGCTCATCCGAATTCTCCGAAGTATCCAGTTGGATTTATGATAGTTTCTTTAAGTTTCATATATTTTTAGATTATTCAGTTAAAATATGATCCTCATTGTGGAAGTTGTTCTAAAATTCAAGGATCATTTGGTACTTGCAAGGTAAGAGTTTTACCTGTTCTATCCTTGAATACTATTGTGACTTTTATTGATTCCGAAGGGTTTTGTTGCATTATTTTTATACATTGTTCTTTGATAATTTGTAGCTCGTGAGACGTTGTTTGTGTTGCGAATGTTTTCATATAGATAAAAATTAAAAAATGAAATAAAAAAATCTGCCAAAAAAGTTTCCTTTCTGACAGATTGATACAGCAGGTTCACTACAATATCCGCCAAAAAGGAAGAGGAATATTCCACCAAGATGTGAGGAGGTATGCATAATTCATGGTTATTAGGCAGTGATAATGGTAACGAATCATTCAACCCCAACCTGATTTCTATCACGTGCGAAGAGTATCTTGCCATCGAATTCGGAATATACCACCTCATCTCCATCATATCATATGAGTTGTCAGAGGGTAATATTCTCGAAATCAGAGAATTCTTTTGCTACTTTGAAGTTTGTAGTTTTTGTCTTGTATGCGAGAGTTGCTGTGTAGATGGATTTTGTAGGTATAGATTCGGTAGGGGTGCTATCTATAATGTCGAAGTATTCTAGGAATCGAGTGATGCTTATGAGAGCTTTTTCTCTGGCGGTTATATCGAAATGATTGCCACACTCGACGCAGATGCCAATTTTTCCTCTCGAATTCATATATCCATCCGTTCCGCCTGGTTCCATTTTCGTGAATCCGTAGCATACGGTTTCGAATGGGAATCCATCAATGACTTCTCTACAATTTTCTTCGCAGATGATAAAAGCAGGACTCCCAATCGAAGGACTCGAATGGAGGTCGAGGAGTGCATTAGATTCGTCTAGATAGGGGATTATCTCTCGGGAACGCTTGTATTCGATAGTATCTTTCTCATTCTCGGTAAATGTCGAATTATCTCGATACATACGATTGAGATTGAGATCTATCTGACGGGTATTTTTCTCTATGGCTTCTATGTTTCCGTAGATGAGATAGAGTTTTCATTTTTTTACTTTTAGAGTATCACGGATAGTATCGAGTGCTTGGACTCAGCATATCTCATCGCCGTGAGTACCACCAATGATCGTAAGTATTGGGCCAGGAATTCCTGAATCAATAACTATGGGTTGTGATGGTTTTTTCATATATATAAAAAGTTAAAAATTATTTCGAGCAAAGAGAACTCGTTCATCGAGATCCTCATAAGAAAACACTTCAGAATATCAGAGATTAGCACGAATCGCATACATTGGCGACTGACGACTTGTTCGCTGGATAATTGCCTCTACTTTATCATTATTTGAACGGAGAAATTCTTCATTGATTCCTACTATGGCAGCTCCGATTCATCGAGCACGATATGTTGGCACAACTCCAGTTTCTGATTGATAATAATATTCTCATGATGTTGTATTGATTTTACTAGCAAGAATACCCAATATGAATCTATTGTACTCTTCCTGTTTTTTGAGTCCGAGTTTCTCATTATTTATGTTTTCAATAGAATCCTTCCATCACCAAGTAAATCAAGCAACGGTATCTCATTTTAGTAGGAGTAAACACTGAAAATATGATCGAGAAAGAACATCTATAACTGATTCACTAATCTCTGT
This sequence comes from Candidatus Altimarinota bacterium, assembly GCA_041909865.1. Lineage (GTDB taxonomy): Bacteria > Patescibacteriota > Gracilibacteria > BD1-5 > UBA2023 > JABFSX01. Next base: position 16,860 of record JAYRRZ010000043.1, read on the forward strand.
ATTAGAATAAAAATCCTCAATAGCTCCTGAGCATTTTGGACAAGAATCTGGTGATTCTTCAAATGTTGTTTTGAATCCACAACCAAGCGAACATTTTACTCATTCACGCCAAGCAGAAGCATTGAATACTTCTTTGTAAGCTTGTATTATTCAGGATTCATATTGTCGGAAAGTATTCTGATCTATTGAAATAACTTGAAATCCATTGTTATTTAAAACTGGATATGATTGGGTATTGAGAATTTTCATATATTGTAAAATTTTAGATAAATAAAATCCGCCTATTTCTGGCGGATAAAATTGTTTTGCAAAAATATTGCATAAAAAATCTACCGCCAATGCGAGAGAAAATGATGCCAAATATTTTGCCAAATTTTGTTCGTTAGAGAGTAGAGATACATATTCTGAAAATTAAAAAAATCCCCCGAAAGCTATAATGCTCACGGGGGATTTTGGAAGATTTTTTTGAAATATCTACGCAACAATACCACACCGTGAGGTGAGGATATGATGCCAAGATGCGATAAAGATTTGCTGATTCATAGGTGCATGGTATATATTTTTACTCGTTTTGTCAAATAAAATTCTTATTTTAGTAAGTCTTGACTTGATGCTGCCTCGACCAAGATAGTGCGAAACCAATGATTCCAGTTTCTCACGAATCCTCATTTTCTTGGGAATTCTGCATGGATGAGAGATGCTATTTTTGGTTGTTCATCTTTTGGGAAAGCACTTTCGAGTTCTTCGTCGTCGAGAATATGGAGATTATCTATTCGATCGAGATGAAAACTCTTCCATCCTCCTCTAGAACCCACTTGTCGCGCTATCTCGATACCATCCATTCAGAGCGCTTTTCTTGCTCATCATCGGACTATAGGAGTTCTCTTTGCTCCACGAACGATAGAGTCCGCTGTGGCGATAGTTTGTTCCTGGAGATAGAGACTCGCGGGTACTACCAGACGAGTGACTCCATGGTAGCCAAATCCCATTGAGAGATTTTGTTCGATTCTTCTGGCTACTTCCTGAGCAATAGTCCATATATGTTCTTTGTCTTGATTATTGGTATTTTTCGGGAGATAGGATTCGATATCCTGTCATGCGATGATATAGTGGCTCATGGGAGAGAAAATAAAGATATAAAAGCAATTCATATTGCGATTTTTAGTATAGGTGGCTTTCTCTTTGTTCAGGATAATGTGAGTGAATATGTATTTATAAATAATCAAAGAATAACAAATTCTTTTTTATAATAGAAAAAATCAATATAATAAAGTGTACTAATTATAGTACATATATGAACTCAACAAAAAAATACTCGAACCTACTCGAGAAACTCGGAATGACAGATGAGGAACGATCTATCTATATAGCTCTCCTAGATCATCCATATATGACTATCAGCGAGCTTTCTCGTGAAACAGGATATCATAGACCATCAGTATATCGGGCTATTGCCTCACTCGAGAGTGAGGGATATATTGAGAAATCCCTTCTCGAAGGAAAACGATATTACTATCATGTAACCTCTCCTCTCAGACTCCAAGAAAAACTCGATGAACTGACTCATATAGCGATGCGACTCATACCTGAGATGGAAGCAGTTCATCAGAAACATCATAGTGCCCCAGTGTTCTCTATGATGGAGTGAATCAATGGTATCAGGAGAATCCATGATGATATCATCCAAACGTTGCCTATAGGATGAGAGTATCTCTGTTATAGTGCCTCAAGGGAGTGAGAAGAAATGCTCTGATTGTATGTCTCAGAAGGATATAAAAGAAAGACAAAACTTAAAGAACTCTCTCGGAAACTAATCGTGAATGCGAGAGAAAAAGAATCAAATGATAGCTATCGAGATGTTGCTATTATTCCTCACTCCTTTGATACATTTAATGACGAGATTACCAAGATTGTATATGGTACAAAAGTTGCGGTAATTGATTATAATAGTCATATGGGGTGGATTGTTGATAATCCACAGTTTGCACAGTATGAAGAAAAACTTTTTAGATTACTCTTTAAGCTCCTTCAGAAGACATAAAAAAACCTCCAATTTTGATTGGAGGTTTTTTATTATGCACTGGTTGATGTTTTCTTGACTGGAGCCTTCTTGACAGGAGGTTTTCTTACTGGTGCTTTTTTTGCAGCCGGAGCTGGAGCCTTCTTGACAGGAGGTTTTCTTACTGGTGCTTTTTTTGCAGCCGGAGCTGGAGCCTTCTTTGCAGCCGGAGCTGGAGCAGCAGTGGTTGTTACAAGAGGCTTTTCTTCAGTAACCTTGATTACTGCAGCTGGAGCCTTCTTGACAGGAGCCTTCTTGACAGGAGGTTTTCTTACTGGTGCTTTTTTTGCAGGTGCCTTCTTCACTACAGAAGAAGATACTACCTTTTTCTTTGCAGGAGATGGTGCTTTTTTTGCAGGTTTTGCTTTTTTTGCAGTTTTACTTGCGAGCTTTTTTGCTTTTTTTGCAGCTTTTTTTGCAGCCTTCTCTGCGGATTTTTTAGCCTTCTCTGCAGCTTTTGCCTCTTTTTTTGCAGCCTTCTCTGCGAGTTTTTTCTCCTTCGCGAGCGCCTTTTGCGCATCTTTTTCGGCTTGTTTTATAGCCTTATTGATTTCTTTTTCTGAATCTTTTTTGGAATGTTTTTTTGACATAAGATAAAATTAAAGATACCATCGGATGATATACTTTTATCAGTATATGTCAACATTTTTTTTATTATACCCCAATGGGTATAATAAAAATATATATTTTACTTTGGTCAAAGATGATTTCTATAATAATAAGTATGATATATCTTTACAGGTCTTTATCCGAAACAATCAATGAACGGAACTCGAGGAGTGACCACTTTCTCATCCATTCATTATATGAAAATATATGCCGACCAGTAGCAGTATCCCAGACAATGATATGAGATGGATGACTGATATTCCCGACGAATCACAGGAGAATAAAAGCATGCTCTCATGAGAGTCCTTGCACATCGATTCCATCTGGAGTTTTCCAATTCACTCATCGTTCATCACTTGTTCTATCACATTGATTTTTTGCTGCGATAGGGAAGAGTCGGAGGAGTGTTTTATAATTATCATCCACGAGAATACCGTCTTCCTCACTTGGAGTAGTGCAATAATCTCCCCAGAGTATTACGTGATGTCATTGCTGAATTTTCTTGAGAAGAAATCATAGATGTTTATGTGCAGACATTCATTTTTGGTATGTGAATGCGTTGAGTTTTTTTGCAGTAATTCACCTATTATTCAGATATTGAATAAGGGGTTCTTCATAGATACCATATCAAGTTTTTTTGTACTGACTTCCATGGATATCTCCGACAAATTCCTTCTCTGGATTTCCCCATATTCCCCCCGATGAATAGGATCATGAAAATACTGGAATCCGAAAAATAATATCATCTTCTGACACGCGTTTACCAATAGTATCCATCACCATTTTTACTGCTGCAATTTCACAAGAGAGTTTGTATTTTTGGATGTATGGAGTATATCGTTTGCTCACATCGTATGTTGGAATGAGGTGCCATACTCATGGAATAAATGCATATTTCTTCCTCAGAAAGTCTATGGTCTCTTGGCGTGAATCGATACTCCTGGCCTCAAGAATATTCTTTCCAAGTACGGCAACTTTTTCGTATTTTTGATTCATGGTTTCTCGCGCGAAGAGCAAAGAAGGGAAGAAGAATATCCCGAGAAATAATATGAATAGCTTCATAATATTGAGGAGTAAAGTCTTGAATAAAAAAGGGATAAGGATAATTCTGTATAAAAAATATCCGCAATAACGGATATCTTAATGCGTCTTTATTTGGAAGTCTCTCGATAGAGACCTGGTGGTCACATGGGTCTTATCGGTCAACTTGTTTCTCCTCGTCCTCCAGGCACTCATCATCCACTACTTATAGAAGGATTGATTGATCATCCCGATTGTTCAGGAGGATTTCCGGTAACAACTCCATAGATAATATACCCCCACAAGAGCAGAAAAAATGCGATAATGAGGGTACTTAACCGTATAACTCATGCATGGAGTCATCTTCCGTTTGGAGTCTTCATGATTCTAAAGAATAAATCTTAAAAATTATAGCTACATAATGATATCCGTCAAATCAACTCTCTTTATTGAAGAAAATATGTACAACTTATTACTGTTCCGAAAGTGTTAGTAAAATCAATTATGCCATCTACTTGTCATCATCCCAGACACAATTTATCAACATCAGCGCCAAGGCTTGTCCCTGAGATAGACCAATCGCATTCCGTTCCTTCTGGATAGGGTACTCCATTGTATACTCATGATGAATAAGTCCAAGTATTTGTTGGTGGTGGTACTTTCCCACTCGGATGGCCACATTCTCCATGATAGATACTTTTGTCTCCATCTATCCAGAAAAAGAGTTGAGGAAATAGCTGCGTATCAGCAGGGTTTCTATTAGGAAATATATATCACCAATTTGCAAGAGTTTCATTTGATAGTATATATACTGGAGCATATCCCCATGAATTGAATCTACCATTGAGCATCTTTCCTCCTACGAGATCATTGAGAACTTCTTCTCTCTCGGGAGTAGCATGAAAGTATTGTTTCAGTCACTCATGAACGTAGGTTCCATTTCATAGATCTCCTGTTGCATTGGGATCTATCGGGATGGCATGGTATATGACTCATGACACTTGTCTTTGTATGCCGCCATTATCGGCAATATAGTCTCCCACCATTTCGACAAATTTTTCCAAGGTGAGTCTATATTGGAATTCTCTAGTTCGATAGATGTAGTTATTGAGAGATGGATAGAGAGCCACAAAGAGGATTCCAATGATATTGATAACAATGACGATCTCAACAAGAGTAAATCATTTCTTGAGGAAGCGAAGAGATGTAACCATAAAGAAAATATGATATTATATCCTCATTATATCTTACCCCCCCCATGTCAAATCTTTGTATTTAAAATCCACTTTGGAGTTCCAGCATTTTTGCATATATCCCATTTGAATCCGAGAGGGAATCATGTGTCCCTCGTTCCACTACTTTGCCTCACTCAATCACGATGATATCATCAGCTTTTTTAACTGTTTGGAGTCTATGTGCCACGATGATTACCGTTCTTCCCTCGAAGAGAGTATTGAGTGCTTCTGAAATCTTCTCCTCACTGAATGAATCAAGTGCACTCGTTGGTTCATCGAGGAGAATAATTTCTGGATTTTTGAGAAATATTTTTGCAATCGCGAGACGTTGTTTCTGTCCTCCTGAGAGCCGCACTCATCGTTCTCAGATTTCAGTATCCAGTCATTTCTTGAGTTCAAAGACGAAGTCACATTGAGCGAGTTTTAATGCAGCTATTAATTGAGCATCGGCATCTCCTGAAGTTCAGGTTTTTGCTTCATTTCATCTTTCTGTTATAGCACTCACCAGATTCTCCCGAATCGTTGCATCAAATACCCCTGGATCCTGCGTGAGATATCCAATATGCGGATAGTACGTCTTGAGTGCGGTTTCATCAAGCGGATTTCCCATGATAGAGATGTATCCCACGTCAGGATGGAGATAACCAGCTATGAGCTTCATGAGTGTTGTTTTGCCTCCTCCGCTAGCTCCTACGAGTGCTGTTTTCTTTCACTTCTCAATCGTGAGAGAAAAATCTTCAAACACATTCGTCTCATTGTAGCCATAAGAAATATTCTTGATTTCGATATTTTCCGATTTTGGTGAGAAAGTTTTTCAAGTATCGTATCATTTTAACCTTGGAGCATTTTCAAACGTTGACCATAATTTCTCTATATCAACAAATTCTTTTGTGAAATTCTTATAAAACTCGGTTGAATCAAAGAGAAAGGACTCAAATACAAGAACCATGGTCATGGTAGCAACAAAATCTGTAAGCGAGAATATTCAGGAAAATACCCCATTTCACATAATGATGAGTATCCCAATACGAAGAAGGAGAGTAAGGAGTCTAACAAGATTGAAGATGGCAAATAGGGATCGATTGATTTTATCATTGGCTCTTGCGATCTGTTGAACATGATGCTCGATATTTTTCATCTCAGATTCAATACTATTGCTCTGGATTATTTCATTCCGAGACATGAGTATGCGTACAATGTTCCGTGAAAGTTCTCATTTTTCTTGGGTTCTATCTCGACGATATTTCTGGGTGTGGGAATCAATCCATACTACTATGATGTGCATAATGATAAGTCCAAAGACTAATGCAAATGCATACATTGTACCTATTCCTGAAAAGAGATATATCAGGAATCATCCAGTTATGGTAATTTTTGTAAGTTCCTTGATAAGGAATGAAAGTTGATCAATCCATACCTTTGATCCTTCTTTTATTACTGATATAAGTCTTCAAGTTCCTATGGACTCTAGATAATTACTATCAAGAGTTATAATCATCGGAAGATATCGATTATATATCCACTATTCTATCTTGTGATATAAATGTGGCCAATCACTTTTTCGGAATATCCATCCAATGAGAAGAAATATTGCAAAAAGAATTACAAAAAGATGTATCCAATAATCGAGTAGATGTTTATCATCTTGTTCAATAGCTTTTACTGCTCATCGGATGATGAGGACTCCTACAATGGCATTAAATCACCAAGTAAAGAATTTAGTACATGAAAATAGGGTGAGTATTTTATTTTCTGATAATGGAGCAAGAAAAAGTCTTGTTTTCTGTGAAAATGTCATGTTTGGAGTATAGGAAAAAGCAGTGAAAATACAAAAGTGATTCCCACAGAGTAGGAATCACTTTTTTTATTTCTTCTTTTTCGCTGGAGCCTTTTTTGCTGCAGGCTTTTTCTTCTCTTTGAAGGCATCAGGGATTTGTTCACTGATGATTTCTTTTACTTCCGTGAGAGTGAGTTTTGCTATCACTTCTTGGTCGGTAATTTTTTTTCCATCACGTTTCAGATAGACATTTTCCTTTCCGAACTTGATGTAGGGCCCATATCGACCATTTTCCACAGAGATTTTCTCTTCTGGCCACTGATGGATGTAGCGATTTGCTTCTTTTTCGACCTTTGCTGCTATGAGTTTCTCTGCTTCTTCTGGAGTAATATTTTCGAAGTCAATCGCTCGAGGAACATTCACATAGAGACTTTTCCACTTGAGGAATGGTCCGAATCGTCATTTTCCCTTGGTGTATGGTTCTCCATCGTAGGTTCCTACTGGGGCGTTCTCGACTTTCTTGACCTCGATAATCTCGATAGCTCGATTGAGATCGACGGCATGAGCATTTTCTCCACGAGGGATAGATACGAATTGTTCACCCCATTTTACATATGGACCAAATCGTCCTTGACCGATGATGACGTCTTTGTCTTCATAGCTGCCGAGTCATTTCGGGAAAGAGAAGAGTTTGAGGGCTTCTTCGAGTGTAAGATCATCGATAGACATGCCTGCTCCGAGGTTTGCATAGCGTGGTTTTTCTTCTTCGGAAAGCTCATCTGGACTCCCAATCTGGACTACTGGACCAAATCGACTCATCCGAACGAGAACCGTTCTTCCAGATTCTGCTTCTTTTCCGAGAATCCGTTCTCCTGAGAATCGTCATTCTGATCAGAGCGCCGTATTAATAGACTCATGGAATGGATGGTAAAAGCCTCCAAGCATTTTTTTCCATTCGAGTTCTCCCTCGGCAATCTTATCAAATTCCCCCTCAACTTTTGCAGTAAAATTATAATCCATAAAGGTTGGGAACTCTTGTTCCAAGAAGTCTGTCACTACGAAGGCAATATCTGTTGGAATAAGTTTCTTGGATTCTATTACCACATAGCCACGATCCTGAATTGTCTGGATGGTTGGAGCATAGGTAGATGGTCGACCAATTCCTTCAGATTCCAGCTTTTTCACGAGAGAGGCTTCTGTATATCGTGCTGGTGGGAGTGAGAATTTCTGGAGTCCGTGAAGTTCGCTTGATGTCAGTTTCTCTCCTTTTTTGACACTTGGGAGCTTCTTGGACACTGATTCTTCTTCATTTTCTTCGTCCGTTCCTTCGATATAGAGCTTCATAAAACCTGGGAACTTGATTACCTCACCTTTTGCTATCCAATCTTCATTGGTGGAGGTGACAGGGCTAAAGTGATAGGTGGTTGTTTCGATTTCTGCTTCTTTCATCTGGCTCGCTACTGTGCGTTCCCAGATAAGTCGATAAAGCTTCGCATCCATACCATCGAGACCAATGGTTTCTGGAGTTTTCTCGATGTAGGCTGGTCGGATTGCCTCATGAGCCTCCTGAGCGCTGGCTTGTTTGGTTTTATATTTTCGGCCATTTGGCATACTGTATTCTTTCCCAAACTCTTTTTCGATAAAAACTCGTGCTGTATTGATAGCGAGATCTGAGAGATTTACACTATCGGTACGCATATAGGTAATAAATCCATTCTGATAGAGTCGTTGAGCGATTTCCATGGTAGTTTTTACTCCGTACCCGAGCTTGCGCGATGCTTCTTGTTGGAGGGTTGAGGTTGTAAATGGAGCTCCAGGGAGTCGACTTGAAGCCTTGACTTCTGCATCCATGAGAACAAAGTCTTCAGCGTGAGAGAGGGAAATGAGAAGATTCCCCTTTTTATCCTTTGTATTTTTTACGGTATCAATCTGAATTCCATGGGTTGAGAGGAATTTGATTACATCGGATTCATTCTTGAGTCTTTTTCCTTTTCCGTCGAGTTTGGTGAATTCAACCATTATCGGAGTATCTTTTCCGATTTTTGCAGTGACTTTCCAGGATTCCTCAGGATTGAAGGCTCGAATTTCGCGCTCTCGTTCTACGAGGAGCTTCACAGCTACGGATTGAACACGCCCAGCAGAGAGTCCTGTTCGTACTTTCTTCCAGAGAACGGGGGATACTTCATATCATACAATACGATCCAGGATACGGCGTGATTGTTGAGCATTGACGAGGTTGAGGTAGATTTTTCGTGGGTGTTTGATGGCATTTTCGATGGCCGTCTTGGTAATCTCATGGAATACAATACGGTCCACAGTTTTTTCGTCTATCCCGAGAGCCGCACAGAGGTGCCATCCGATTGCTTCTCCTTCGCGGTCCTCATCGGTCGCTATCCATATTTTCTCTGCTTCTTTCGCGAGTTTTTTGAGTTCTGTGACGCGTTTTTTCTTCTCTGGCGAGATTTCGTACTCAGGGATAAATCCACCAGCAATATCGATTCCCATCTTCTTCTCTGGGAGGTCTCGTATATGGCCAAATGAGGCCTCTACTCGGTAGTCTTTTCCGAGAAATTTTTCGATGGTTTTTCCTTTTGCGGGAGACTCGACGATAACAAGATTCTTGGGCATGATTCCGATATTGGTAGGATGTAATTGATAGAGAGGGTAGGGAGTGTCAAGAGAAAGTCAAGAAAAAATCAGAAATTCCCACAATATACCCGTGAGAATATAAAAAACAAAAAAACCACTTAATTCATAGAAGTGCTAGGAGAAATAGAGGGAAATATTGTGCGTAAGCCTTGACCAGACTTGTTTAATCGCGGACTCTCAACTGGAGGAAAAAGCTCTAACCAAAGGAAATATACTCGTTGTTTTGTTTTTTGCAAGTTTTTTCATAAAAATATGATTCCCATCATTTTCTTGTGCAATGAAGAATCCAGCGCCTCTGTCACTCGCGAGGTACGAGGCAATCTATGTTCCTTTGGTTTCCGTCATTCTGAGCTTTGCGAAGAATCCAGGACTTCCTCCGTAAAACCTCCCTGTACTTTTCATAATTGAAAAGTACCAAAAGCTTCTTCTTTTCGGTTTGCTCGTTTTGTGTTCTGTTTCCGACTCGTTTTCTAAAATTGCAAAATTCAGAAACGTTGCAATTTTTACGAAAACTTCGTCGACAGAAAATCAAAACTCACAAAAAGAAAGAAGCAAAACAGAGAGTAGGAATTCTCTCGAACATTTATTTTATTATTTTTCTTCTTCAAGAAACTATTCTAGGTTCTTTACCGCACGCTTCATGGCTACAAAACCATAAGCCCAGAGAACCGGCAACCAAACGGGCATAATTCAGAAGAGGCTATTTCTCATAAATATCTCAACTCCCGTGCTGATAAAGAGATATTCTGATATAGTCATAACACAGAATCCGAATGCGAAAAAAATCTATTCACTTTGTTCGTATTTTATAATGAAACTTGAAATGATGATAAGAAGATAAATTCTTGTAAGTATCCAATCATTGGCCACAAAAGGAATACATCCCACCATGATAAGTATGGGAATCATTTCTTTGAGGATTGAGACAGCTTTCTTGATCATGGGGGGGGGGTGATTTTACATTGTATTCAGAAAATCCGTATCTTTGTTCCTATCAATCAATCTATGAGCAAACATCATTTCTTCAGGAGAGTATAGATAGATAATCTTGAATTTCCCAGAAGTAGTTTGTTTTATATTGTCATGCGTAACTGCAAGAATATGAATTAGTCACCAATATAGCCACTTCCCATCAATATTTTGAACCAAAAAATTTCGGACAGGTGGAATTTTGTATATTCGCAAATTTGGTTTATTTTGAAACTCAAAAATTCTGCCCTCAAAGTCAGAGGAGTGAAAAGGGTTCATCTTATGAATTTCGTAATTCAGTTCTTCAGGAAAACCTTGTTCTTTGGAAATCTGTAAGGTATCATTGATTTCAATAAAACTTCCCATAGTTTTTTTGTAGGGTTAGATTTTAATCTTTATGGACATAGGAAGTGAGATTATCAGTTCCTTCACCATATCGTCCAGTCTGGCGATAGTCTCGGAGTGGGGCAGAGGAGAGCTCAGAGAAGAGGAGTTGTGCAATCTCCATACCTGGTCGGAGCACGATAGGAATCTGGTTCATATTCGCGAGCTCGAAGGTGATATTGAGGTAGTGTCCAGGATTGATGAGTCCTGCAGTATTGTGAACGATGAGCCCAAGACGTGCCAGAGAGGACTTGCCTGAGAGATGGATGAGGTATTTCTCACTCCCGAACTTCTCCACGCTCGTGCCGAGCACAGTGACTCCTGGTCGGAGGATGAATCCTGTCTCCTCATCAACCGTGATTTCCTCATATTCTGGGAGGATTTTCCTGGTTGGATCAATATTAGCAATGGAAAAAGGTTTCACAATGAGGAATTTGGATCCGAGACGGATGTCATAGCTCGCTGGTTGGAGTCGGCCAATATCAAAATCAGAAATAGTGATGTCTCAGGACTGGATTCAGGCCTTGATGTCGCGATCGGAGAGATACATACTTCGTAGAAGTTATAGAGTTAGATAAATTCCATTATTTTTTTGTTTTTGTCATGCTGAGGCACGAAGCATCTGCTCTAAAAGACGGGGCAGATTCCTTCTTTGCGGAATGACAAAATACGTCTATATACATATATAATTACGATTGTAAATATTCCAGAGAAAATGCAAGAAAAAACCGCCGAAAGTTAGGCGGTAGTATTTGGATTATATCATTGAGTAAGCTTTGGGTCGAGACTGGCCATTAGGTATCCTAGTCTGGCATGAGTTTTATTCTGAACCTTAACAATATCTGCATGCAAATCTCCTACTTCAGCAAGAGCATTTTGAAGTGTTTTCTCAATAAA
>JAYRRZ010000044.1:0-7513 GCA_041909865.1 Candidatus Altimarinota bacterium
GAAATTGAAGATGAAGCTAGGTATCGGCACCTGATAAAGGATAGATGTTTCCTCTGTGAGCTTCCTATCCCGAAGACCTGGAATCACTATAAAATATCAGGGAATTGTTGCGGGAATTGTTCTACAAGAATAAGTAATAAGATTAACCCTAAAAGATATGCGTATCCTCAAGCAGTCAGACCCGAGATGGGCAAGTGAAAAGATAGGGAGCAGTCAATCAACTATCGGAAGGTATGGGTGTCTCATAACCTGCCTCTCAATGCTCTCCGATTGGTACGGAACATTTCATACGCCCGGGTGGATGGCGCGCAATCTTTCCTTCACGAGTGATGGACGCCTTTTGTGGCAGTCAATAAGACCCCCGATGAGATTCGTGTATCGCTACTACAAACGAGACGACGCAAAGATAAAATCAATCCTTTTCTCAAAAGACAACGCCGTCATTCTTGAAGTTCCTGCTTTCAATGCAAAGCACTGGGTCTTGGTAGTAGGGTTTTCTCGATGGTACGGATTCAAGATAGCAGATCCCTTTGATGGAACAGTAAAATGGCTCGATAAGTCCTACCGACATATAACCGGATTCGCTGAAATCACAAGGGCAATATAACGTTCAAAAATGCCCCTAGAACGAATTAAAATAAAGAAATGGTATGAATATACCAACTGAACAATTAGCGACCAAGGAAGAGCTTTTAGAACTCGAAAAGAGACTCATCGTTTTGGAGAGGGAACTCCAAGAAGTAAAGTACCGATCCGAAAGAGTAACAGATAAAAACTCCACAAGCTCATATATCGCCGGAGTATGAGGCTCATTCATGGTGACTGCCTTGAGGAACTAAAAAAACTCCCAGAAAACAGCATTGACGCGGTAGTAACCGACCCTCCTTATGGTCTTTCCTTTATGGGGAAGAAATGGGATTACGATGTTCCGAGTGTGGAAATATGGCAGGAATGTTTGAGAGTCTTGAAGCCAGGAGGCTATCTCCTTTCTTTCGCCGGAACAAGAACCTATCACCGAATGGCAACAGGAATTGAAGACGCAGGCTTTGAAATACGGGATATGATTGCTTGGGTGTATGGGTCAGGATTTCCAAAAAGTCTGAATATCGGCAAGGCGATTGACAAGATGCAGGGGAATGAACGGGAGGTTTTACCACCAAAGCAATTTGCAGATGGAACAAGACAACGCGCTACTGCGCGAGCTGGCATATACAGCGAACAAAAGGGGCAAGCCAAAAACACCAAAGGCACTTCTGAATGGGAAGGATGGGGAACGGCTCTCAAACCAGCACTTGAACCTATTACCATAGCCAGAAAACCAATCGAAGGAACAGTCGCTGAAAACTGCCTTAAATGGGGAGTAGGGGGGATAAATATAGACGAATGTAGGGTGGGAACGGAAGAAAGAGAAACATGGTCTTGTGGGAGTCAAAACTACAAAGTATCAAATGCTGAACCTTGGAGAGAGACAAAGCACAATATCACTGGTCGTTTCCCTGCCAATCTCATCCACGATGGAAGTGATGAAGTAGTAGAGTTGTTTCCGAATACGAAAAGTAAAGGACACGCACCAAAATTAGGGAAAGGAAATCCATTTGGAGGAGATAACGAAACACCAAGAGAAGAATACTATCATAACGATTCAGGTTCCGCCGCAAGATTTTTTTATGTAGCCAAAGCTTCCAAGAGTGAAAGGAATATGGGATGTGAGGGGTTGGAGGAAAAACAATACACAATGAGTTCAACTCCAAAAAGACAAGTTGTTGATGGTGTTCAGCAATCAGTAGATTTCGTGACAAAACCACTTACAAACAAAAACAATCATCCCACAGTCAAACCTATCGCTTTAATGGAATATCTTATCAAGTTAGTCAGCCGAGAAGGAGCAACAGTCCTCGATCCTTTTATGGGAAGCGGAACAACAGGAATAGCCTGTAAAAAGCTCAAAAGACACTTCATTGGAATTGAAAGAGAAGCAGAATATATCAAGATAGCCGAATCGAGGATAGCCGCTCAACCAATCACTCTTTTATGAAAAAGATTTGCCCGAAATGTTTTTGTATCATCGAGGATGGAGTAGGGCATGCAGAGTTTTGTCCTGAACCCGCTAAAATACTGGAAGAACTCTTCGGATTTGAGGGTGTTGACAAGATAAGAAAAGAGGAGTAAGATGTAAGCACAATTCGTTCGTCATTAAAAGAAATGAGCCTTTTAATGGTGGATAAAACACTGCCCGCCCGTGCTCATTCATTGAGGCGGGTGGTGTTTTATTTGTAAGCAGAGAAGAGAATGCGACTCTTCCCTGCTGGCAAGACGGAGGAACCCCCCAATAACCGGCGGCGTAAAGCGTGAAATTTTCTCAGTTCTTTATTAATCTACCTTTATACAAGCCTTCCTAGAAGGACTGTACTCTCCCATCCCTTGGGACTCGTGCAAGAGAAAACAAGAAGAAAATAACGCTTTCGAACAATGGGTGGGGTTTCTGTATACTTACACCATAGAAGAAGAAAACAATGAAAGAAAATCACAAAAACTCAAAATTCAAATGTCTCATAAGAATCTCAAAAAAGAATCGAGACTGGATACGAAAGAACAACAACGGATACACGCTTGCAGGAAAACTCGATGAAATAATAAATAATTATAAAAAGAATTATGCCAATGAGAAATTGCGATAGATGTTTGGAGAACGGATGGACACACGAATTTATAGATGGATGGATACGATCAACCTGTAAATTCTGTGGCTATGAGGTGGAGTTTGAGTCAAGAAAAACTAAAAAGTTAAAACAGAAAGCCTATGCAAAGACTCATTTGCCCTCACTGTTCACAGGAAATAGTCTTGGTAGTAAAGAAGAAAGCAAAACCAAAAGAACAAAAGAAACCTGAAGAAGACAAACCGATGACTCTCGAACAATTCCAAAAATGGTGTGAGATAAAAGAAAAAAGATTTTTACAAATCATCGGAGCGTGGGCAGGAATAACAAAGCCAACACTCGCAACCGTCAAACAGTGGGAAGTCTATATTTCAAGAAACATAAGACCTGCAAGAGAACTCTCAAAGTTTACCGAAGAACAAATCCAAGAAGCATTCTCCAAGGTCGAGGAGGATAAGAAGAACGGACTCAAGTATCAACCAGCGTTAGAGACTTTATTAAAAAAATTAACAAAATAACTATGACATTCATACTTTATTCGAAAGAGAAAAATACCCTCACTATAGCCAAAGGACGGGTTAATTTTTCAAAGAATTTTTTTGAAAAATGTCTTAAAGATTCTAAGTTTGTTTCCATCTCCTTTGATAAAGAAAATGAAGCGGTGTTGATAGCGAATCATGATGGAGGAGATACATCGTCTTCGTTTCCTGTACATATCGGGGAAAAATCTAATTATTTCTTGTCATGCTCAATTCATAAGTTTATGCCACTCGGAAAATACGTTTTTACGGGGGAGATGAAGGATGGTTTTGTTCTTAAAAAGCTCACAAAATAACTATGCCAACAGATAACTTTTGGGATTCTATTGGTCTTGGGATAATGACGTTTTTTATTCTCCTTCCGTTTGTATTGGGCGATAAATGGAGCAAATAACTATGTTCAAATTCAAAGAAAAAGAAGAAGAAAGTCCGGCGAAGAAATTCCAAGAGAAGTACGATATTTTTGCAGACAAAGACATCCTAAATTCCTTGGAGAACGAAATCAAACAGCACGGGGATTTTTACAAGATGTGTGAAGCGAAAGGATGGATCACCATCAAGCCAAGACAAAATGAAGTATGTTATGATTTCACTGTCAATCCAGAAACAGTCGCATACTTTACAGACTACTGCGCGAGAGAAAAAGCACTCTCAAAGAGACAAGACTTCTTCAGAAGAAAACAAGAAGAAGCGGATAAACAAAGGCTTTTTACAAACGCTTGACAAGCACCAAAAAGAAGAGTATACTACAAATACGCTTATGACAGTAGAAGAATCACAAGAAATTATAAAAGAGCTTAGCGGGATTAAGTATGTATTGTGGTGGATAGCGCTTTGGCTGTTTATAAAAATTTTCAAGTAAAAACTATGCGTCTCGGAATCAACACGATGAAGTTCACGGGGAATCTCACAGACCTCAAAAAGTTCCTCGAAAAGAAAGTGGAAGAAGAAGAAATGAAAAAGATACTCGAAGAAAAAGACAAAGAAGACCAAGAATTTATGATGAGGCATCAGGGCGACAATATGACCTTTAGCGGATAATCTTTTGTAGTTTTAGCGCGAGTGTAGTGATTCCTAACTTGCAACTAGGTAGGTGAATGCAAAGGAGCTACTAAAAAATGTCGGGTGAACAACTACACACACCTGCTTCTTAAGAAAGACATTGGGTAGGAATAGAAAGCTACTATTCCTACTCGCGCTAATCCTGTAAATAAAGCTGATAATTATGAGAGAAATAAAATTTAGAGCGTGGGACAGGGTACAAAATGTGATGAGAGGTTGGGACTGGTTAGAAGAAAAACAGGGAACATATCTCAACAGCAAGTATTTTCACGCAATGCAGTACACCGGATTCAAAGACAAAAACGGGAAACCTATCTTTGAAGGGGACGTTCTGGAATACCCAGCATCTCCAAGACTTCAATACGTAACATGGGACACAGAAAGGGGTAGGTGGCTTGATGTCGAAGACCATGAAAGGTGTTCCATTATCGGAAACATCCATGAGAACCCCGAACTTTTGAAAAAATAATTATGCCAAAAATAACTGAAGTGGTACGGTCTTTCAGTAAGACCATCCAAGAAGAAGCCTACAGCCCCATATCAATCTTCGCTTCTTACAAAGGAGAGTTGGACGGGACAGAAACACCGGAACAAATAAAGCAATTCTCAACTCGTCTCTACATCCTCGCAGAAAAAGACGTCAGAGAAGAACAAGAAAGAATCCAGAAAGCAAAAATACAGAAAGAACACCTCGGAGGAGAATCACCTTTTTAACAAACCTATGAAAAATAATGAAATCGTTAAAATCGAAAAGAGAGATTTAAGAAGGTTGCTTTTTTGGGCAATCGCAGGATTTACAAACTCAAACGGAACATCTAGTGAAATATCAGACAATAGAAATGCACGCATGATTGCTCATTTTGTCAAGGTTATTGATATGAGGAAAAAAGACTTCCCGCCGATGGGAGTAGAATCAAACTTTTCTCTTACTGGAGAAACGAAGAGGGAGTTGCTAAAAGAATTGAGGATAATTCTTCCAAATAGGAAATTCTAATTTAAAAACCTATGAATGAAATCTTAAAGTTTTCAACAAACATTCCGGAACTCGTAACATTCAAGTACAACGACTTCCGAGAAGGCCCGGGTCAGTACGGCACGTGGTACAAATACACGGTTGTGAACAAGGGAGTTGATAAAGTTATCTTCGCTAAAGAAGGACTCCATCAAAAACTCCAATCTCTCCAACCGCTCGGAGGAAAAGAGCTTGAAATCACTCTCGCAGAAGCAGACGGCAGAAAACGCTGGAAAATATACTTCAGAGGCGAGGAAGTAGCCGGAGGCTACCAAGATACCAAATCCTACTCAAAACACCAAGGAGGGGCAAAAAATGAAGCCACAATCGAACTGGATAAGATGCGCGCGTGGGCGGTGAAGGTACAGGGCAGATTGAACGCCATCGAAGCTCGCTTGAAACCTATAGAAGAAAAACTCTTCCCCGAGACCGAAGAACTTTCAAAAGATGGAGTGCATATGACGGGAGAGGATTTGGAGCAGATCGCCTACTGATATGAAAAAGAAACAGAGAAAGAGAAGAACGAAATTCCATACTAAAATATATTTTGACCCCATCACCTAGAGAGTATGAAGCCAGTCAAAGTTATAGGAAGAAAACAGAAACGCTGTCGCTACTGCCTCACTCGGGAAAATTTGACGATTGACCATAAGAAGCCACTTTCACAAGGCGGCCTCACCGTGAAGAGTAATCTCCAGTATCTTTGTCGAAGGTGTAATGTCGCGAAAGATAACATGACTGGACATCACTTTATGTGGCTGATGAGGGAAATACGCTCCATCCTTGAAGACAGAGAAAAAAATAAGCAAGTTATAGCTCCCTCTCCCTAGAGTAAAGAAGAACCTAAAGTAAAGAAATGAAGAAAGAAAAAACAAAAACTTGGTACAGAAAAAAGTGTGTCGAAAAAGCAAAGAAAATGGCAAAAGAAAGGGACAATTTTCAATGTCAATGGTGCGGGAGAAAAGACGGCAAGATGGACGGAAGCCACGTATTCCCCGAAGGAAAGCACAACGGTATGAGCGCGATGGTAGATAACATAAAAGCCCTTTGTTTCCAGTGTCACTCTCGATGGCACGAATCACCGGTCGAAGGGGTGGAATGGTTCAAAAAGAAGTTTCCGGAACGATATAAGAAACTGAAAAAACTCTCCCTCAAACCGATAAAAATTGACTGGAAAAAAGAGTATGAAGACAAATAAATGCGAAATTTGCAATAAAAGATACCGGAAAAGAGATTTTCACGAAGGAATAGAGGAACATATTTGTTTTTCCTGTAAAGTATTTTCCAGAGTTCTGGCTAAAAGATATGGGAGTATGAAGAATGCGTTTTATAAGCTGGGAGTGTATGACCCAAAAAGCCACGAATATGAGTGAGCATAAACCTAAACCCCTCTCCTACTATTCCCAGAAAATCCAAGAGTACAAAGAACTCCCCCACTTCCTCTCCGAACTCCTCCTCGAAATGAGCACCGACTACGGAATGGTGACGCAAAAAAGGATAGAGTCAGAAATCAAGAAAGCAAAGTTTTGGAGTGAACGCAAAGAACTTGGGTCCGAGAAACCAGTAAGCGATAAGATGCTAGAAGCAATGTATCTCTTGGTAGATGGAGGTGAATCAAACCGAATGAAACTTTACCTGAAGGCTTTGGAGAAGCTGATGAGCTGTATACGCTCTCATCTTCGCGTGCTAGAGGCAGAGTCGAGAAACACTATTTGAAATACTATGAACGACGAACTACAAGACGCCTACAAAAAAGGATACTCCGACGGATACCTCAAAGCCCAACAAGAGGAATTTGAGAAACGTTCAAAGTCCGGTAAGAAACGATGGGCTGGAGTATCGCTTGAGGATCGAATGAAATATGCACAATGGATGAGACGAGGAAAAGGGCTAGATTCAGCCCAACCTACAAGCACTTGACAAGCGTCGAAAAGAGGAGTATAATGGAAACAAGAAGGTAAAGGATTGAGCCAAAAAGGAGGTGGCTCAATCAAGTCCCCCGAGAGTACCGTGAGAGCCGGACACGCTCGGAGGGCGCAAGAGGGACGGAATTAAAGGGCTGTCGTAGCCCGGGAAGGTACAACCTTCATTCTAGCTCCCTTGCGCGAACCACGGAGCCATAATACAAGTGCTCGCCAGTCAAGTAGCGCAGTCAGTGGTGTCTAGTCGGGGGTCGGGGTGTGTCATCACTGCGCCCCCGTCTAGACCAAAAAACAAAAAGTAATTATTAAAGTAATCTATGC
>JAYRRZ010000045.1:0-1062 GCA_041909865.1 Candidatus Altimarinota bacterium
CCGAATGCGGTACTTTCTATCGTCAAGAATCGGGAAACAGGTATCGAAGGCAAGTTTGGATTGTACTTTGATAGTGAGAGCTTGCAATATCGAGAAGAAAAAGACGAAACACGAATAGATTACTTATCGTTTCCACAAGAAGAAAGTATTGCGGTGTTTTGAATAATAACATATTGTTGACAATCAATATGTTTTGTGATATAATAGTATTTATGTACTGAAGGAGAAAATAGAAGATGGCAGCAAGTAGAACTTGGACATTGAAGGACGAGTTATTATTCATCGAGCAGTTGGGAATGATGAATGAAAACTCGATTGCTGAAGACGTCATCCAGCGATTGAATGATTATCTTGATGGAACCAGGAAGAGATCGCGTCCCGAAGAGATCGTTTCTAATATGGATGTGATTGTTAAGAAGGTGCTACGTAGGATCAAGCAGATCAGGCGTGGTCGAGAATGACTGGAGATTCTTCGTCGGGAAGAAAGTTGCGCATTTGATTGTTTCTGATGAACAATCGGTATGGTGCGAAAGTGTCTGTCAGTGCTATCGCGGTGTGTTCTTCCACAAGGATCGCCTACTGAAGGCGCGTGGAGAGTTTTACAAGTGTCGCCGATGCATTCCATTTGAGAAACGCCGAAAGGTATGACAAGGTGTTGCAATCCATGATGATCTGTGATAGACTTCTTCTTGATGGCAACAAAGCCATCCTCCTTGTTGGTGGTTTTTGGACTCCAATGCTTGAAGCGTCATGCGCTCGTATTGCGAGTCCTTTTTTTTGGGTTAGGAAATGAACTATCGGTTGATGATCGAACGCTTCTGTTTGGAGTGCAAGGATGATGACATCTTTGCGGTGAGCAACTGCGAACGTGCTTTCTGTCCGTTGTGGGAAGGTCGACCCAACCAGAGATTGCAAGGCAAACAAGAAGAAGATTACGACGATGTAGAACTAGCTGATCAAGTATCCGAACAACTGAATATCAATAGCCTTCAGAGAATGCTACATGCAAAACGATGAGAAGTGGGATGCAGCGATTGCTGCGTTGATTGACGATGATCCTGA
>JAYRRZ010000046.1:0-1153 GCA_041909865.1 Candidatus Altimarinota bacterium
TATACTCACTTACCTTAAAACCTGAAACTCATGATTGACCAGTTGCGAGACTTCCTTGAAAAATTCAGTATCCAATTTTGTGCACATATCCGAGAGCGCATCAAAAAATTCTTGAAACTTCTCACGATACACATTTCGCATTTTCTTTTTCAAAAGCTTCCACACGCGTTCGATTAAATTCAGATTGGGACTGTACGGCGGAAGAAAGATGAGAGAAATATTGAGTGATTGCGCATATTCCAGTACCTCGGCTGATTTTTGGTATCGGGCATTGTCGAGAAAAATGATAATTTCTTTGTTGTCGGGATAATGATTTCGAATGATATCAAGTTCTACCTTTATGGTCTCTCGATTGCAATTTGCTTCGGTCATGTATCCACTAAACTTTTTCGTACATGCATTGATGGCGCCGATGATATTCACTCGTCTCCGTCCCGTATTGCTCGGAAGTGTGAGCGTATTGTTTCTCCCTCGTTCCTGCCAGCATCTTCCTTTTGTCGTGTTGTGAATCATATGGACGGGATCGAGAAACAAGAGATGCGATATTCCTTGTTCGGCTTTCTCTAAAAATTCTTGGTACTCGGCAATGAAGGTTTCCTGTATTTCCACGGGCGGATGTTTTCCGGGTTCTAAACGAGGGAGTTTGTAGGAAAGACAATTTTTTTTAAAAGACGAGGCACATATTGAGGATGATACGCGATATGAAATGTATTTTTGATAAAATCAACGGCTTCTTGAGCGATGGAAAACGGTTTTTCTTTGACTCTCTTTCTGACAATTTCCATCTGCTCGCTACTCATTCTCGGTTTTTTTCCTCGATATCCCCAGGCGAGTATTCCCGATTTTCCTTTTTCGGCATAACATTCCACCCACGCGCTTACCGTGCCGACTCCAATACCGAGGTGTTCCGCAATACCTTCATGAGTCCAACCTTTGTCTTTCAGAAGAATAATGTGAATTCGCTCAATGACTCTCGGGTTTTTCGTTTTCTTTTCTTCCGCGATCAGCTCCGATCGCTTCTCTTTTGTCAGCGTGATTTTTCGAGGGGAAGCATTCTTTCTTTTTTGTATGGGTGTTTGTTGTGGCATGGGGAAACGTTATGGATTATGAGGGGAGGATAGCATATTTTCGAGTTTTAAGGTAAGTGAGTATA
>JAYRRZ010000047.1:0-5421 GCA_041909865.1 Candidatus Altimarinota bacterium
CTTATTACTTATTCTTGTAGAACAATTCCCGCAACAATTCCCTGATATTTTATAGTGATTCCAGGTCTTCGGGATAGGAAGCTCACAGAGGAAACATCTATCCTTTATCAGGTGCCGATACCTAGCTTCATCTTCAATTTCTTCAAGAACCGAGATTACTGGAGGAATCATAGATGTTCGATTTCACAGTTCAATTCCTGGTGATTGCTAGACCAACATCGAGGCTCTGCTTCTTTGATAGTTCGTACAAGATAAAATACCCCAATTACGATGAGGAGTATTCCTGTGAAAATAAAAAGCAATGGAAAGACGAGCACAGAATTTTTTATAAACAGAAATTACTATTTAAGCCCCGCAAGTTTCGCCTCCCATATCTTCCGGTCTTTATGGTCCGGGAAGTCATGGAGCGCGCGCTCGTATTTCTTCCGTTTATTCCGAAGAATACGTTCTTTATGCTTCGCTTTGTCGGCTGGTGTTCTTGGTTTTCCCATAATGTAGTTCTGGTGTTTTATATATGGGTAGTTCGATTGTTATTCGCCCTATAATGGACTTGCAACCGTTGTTATCCTTAGGGAAGGGTAACGACTACCTTCCGGCATCGGCACTTTTTACGCCGACCTCAACCAGAACACAAATCTATTATAGAGGTTTTCCTAGTTTTGTCAAGGGTTTTGATTTTCGTTTTTCAGGGTGCAACAAATCCCAAACTCTTTGACGAGAGATTCCAAACATCTGTGCGATATCTTGATAGGAAAGTTTCTCAACGTCTCTGAGTCTTGACATTTCGTCTCTTCGTATTTTCGCTTTGAATGAGCGTTTTTCTGCTTTAATTCCCATAAAAAGTCATTTTATATTGTTATGAAAATTATGAATTTACTGAAACAAAAGAAGCGATAGAACTCTCAAAAACTCATTCAGAGGCAAGAAATTTCATCTTGCACACAATGACTTCTTGACGGGGGATGGTATGCAGTAGTCGCTTACTGGTACAGGGAGCATCCTGCGTGATTGCTATTCAGTTATTAGCGTCTTATTCCGCCACTCTGAATGAGATTGTGAAAGTTCAACCCTATTCCATATCTTCTCACAAATTATTTCAATAAAACCAAATCCCAAAAGAAAAGGACGATTCCTTTTTACGCCTCTTTAATCGTATGAAGAAAGCAACTTTTGAGACGGTGTTCGGACGGCGTTGCGATTGATACTTGCCTCTCATCATAGGCACGCAACGTATTCGTTTCGTTGGCTATCCTGTATGTACATTCGGGATAGCGCGCGATGAGTTTCAATTTTTTACCATCCGAAGAGGCTTGCAATCCTCTCCCTGTATAACGTGAGTACGCTCCACAGGGAGAGAGTTGAAGGGAGGCGTATAGAATTATTTAACATTGCATAAAATCATCATTTAACATCTGTGTCATTTTTTTGCTTTGGATTAGCCATTACTTCTTTCGTTTTATTTTTAATTATCTTTCGGAGGAGTATTCCAACCCCTCTCCCCGAGTTCCTGCCGCTTCTAAACCGCATCTTTCGATGGTCAATCCCATAAGGATTCCGGCACGAACCGAGGGAGAGAGGCGTGAAGCCTCTACTCAACTTTCTCGTAACAAGAGAGAAACAAGAGACTCCTAGGAATGTACAGACTAGGCGTAGCCTGCTGACGAACCACTCTTGATTCCCTCTCCTCCCACCGCGAGGTGAGAGGAAGCTATGGACTCCCCTTCTTACGAAGAGGGGAGAGGGAGGGATGTGTTATTTATGGTTGAGGATTTTGAGTACATTCATCAGAAAGTCATCATTACATTCGTCGTGTCCGGCTGTCTTTATTTTTTTTATTTCCTCAGCTATTTCTTTCTCTCGGGTGGATAGGACTTGAGACACTTTTTTTCTGAGCTTTCTTGTGATATGGCTGGCGTCTCTTCCTATTGGCTGGGTTCTCGCAAACGTCATTGCTTCAGCTACGATTGATACACACCAACTATCCTTATCCCACTCGCTTTCCTTTAACGTGTGCTTTTTCATTCCTTTTTTCATAGTTTTTGAATTAAAGGGAGGAGTGGGGTTGGCACTCCTCCCATTGCTTAGAGCAGAGCATTGTTAATGCCTGTTCCGTATACGCGCTTCATTTGATAAGCGCGCATTTCTTGGCATCGGCGATCTTGTAAATGACGACCGATACGCGCCTGATCCGAAGGTTCGAGCCGGTGGATATTCTCCACATAGACCGATGAAATGCAGTGAGAATTGGAACATGCAAACTTGTCGAGGATAGGATAGGCAACCTTCCCGTGAAGGTCGTTACCGCATCCATCGCATCTACGTGTCGCAGGGGCGGTATTCATCGTAAGCATAGCGCACCTCCTTCTTGATAGGCGCAGGGCGTTTCCACTTCGTGCAAGTAAGGCAACTCGCATAGGGCATCTCACAGTCTTTGAGATTCGGACACGAGTCCCATATTTCGAGGAGCCTGTTGAAGTCTAATCCTTTCTTTTGCATATTTTGCCTCGTTTTCTATCTTGGCAATGCAGTGATACCGCCAGCAGTTGTAGCAACAGACTGCTGGAAGGGAGCATTTCTCGATGAGACTGCAACCCGCCCATACTTGTCCAAACCGCACAGGCTCCATATTTCACCTCCTGTTAGCCAGTGGTTAGAGATTGGAGCAACTTGTTCCGGTCTGACATCTTTGAGAACAATGAGTTGCTCAAACTGTTGCCAGGTAAGAACTTCCCACGTATACATTTTCTGTCTCCTTTGGAAGGATGCAACAGAGAAAAGCGTGTGGAATAACTTTGAGCCATATATTCCTCCGGCAGTTGATACACTGCCAGAGGGTTGGCGTGAGTTGTTTGAGTTCCCCTCCGCAAAGAGGGCATCTCCCGAGGTTACTCATGTTAATCCTCCCGTAAGAGAATCGCTTTTGCGATGTCAGTCAGTATTTGTGATTCGGTAGAATGATTATCGCTAGGAGCGTCCAACCCGTTATGAGTATCAACGGGGTTGCTAGGTCGAGAAGTATCTTGCTTGCGAGGTATTCCATTGACACCTCCATTATCGAGGTAGAGTTGGAGTTTCTTCGATTGTTCTTTCATCGCTTCTTGGAAAGTCATCCGGTCATCTCCGGTGCGGGGATTTCGAGAATCATCCGAGCCGCTATCCTTCTCGGGAACTTATCCACCGCCCATGTCGAGAAACAATCGGCGGAGAATCCGTCTTTTGCCTGTGTTATTGGGCAGAAGTAGTAGCTATTCACACGGATATAATGGTCGTTGAGAACCTTTCCGCATTGATAGCACTTTCTATCTGAGGTGTTGTTCCACGCTCTGATTCCAATCTTTGTCGTTTGCATTTCAAGCCTCCGAATTTGTAAGGAACAGAGAGTCAAATACTCTCTCGGGGAACGCCCTGTAGCAATATGGGGAAGTGCGTACAGTTCTCGTCCCCCCGAGAGACTACTTAAACAACCAAACAGCTAACAAAACAAAAACGACACTGAAAGACATCAGGTCGTTATCCCCTGTGATAAGCGCAAGTACAAACGCGCCTCCCCCGATGAATAAGCTTCCCCACTTAGCATATTCTTTTGCAAATGTTATTAGCCTCATCATACTCCTTTTTAGGAAAATGTCAAGGGTTTACTTCTTGATCACGAGTTCAAGAAGAGCGACTACTACCGCCCCTATTATAAGATAGGTAGCCCACCTTAAGGCTCCCTCGACCCACTTTCCTGCCTTGCTATCTATCTGACTGCGAAGTTCCTTTAAGGTTTCGTCCTGAATGCGCTGATGTACGTCCATCTTGTTTGCCATCTCGTCTTTGAAGTATTTGAAGTCTTGAACGTGTAAATCAACGCTATGTCCTAGTTTATCAAATTTTTTGTCTAGTTCATCGAACATTTTTTTTGTCTCTTGGGATGGTTTAAGATGGGACACCTTGTCGGCAACCGATTGAGCGAGCAAAACAAGCTGGTCATCGTTGATTACGTGATTCATTTCTATTCACCTAGTTTTTTGAGCCAGTCAGCGAGTGCCCCATAACACGAGAGAATCAAAAGAGGAGCGGCGTCTTGGATAGGAACACCTGATGAAAGCTGGTAAAAGAACACCGCTAACATCGGAGCTGTAAACTTCAGGAGATTGATTCCCCATTTTTGAATTTGTGCTTTTTTCATACCTATATTTTTATTCCGCCTGGGGGACGGTTGCCCTTTAGTGCTACAAAATGCCCCTCAACCCAGCACACTTGGCTAGAATCTTTTTCAGTTGTGAAGAGTCTCATTGATTGAAATCTAACAGGCGTATCAATGTATTTCGCCCACTGATTATCCACATAATAAAGAAAAGAGTTCTCGTTGTAAAACGAAACGTGAGTGGGGTCTTGGAAAGCTCCTCTCCCGTCAGTAGATGGCACGCGCACGAAAAGATACCCACCTGGTGCGAGAACTCTGTATGCCTCTTTTATTACGTGGAGTTTGTCAGTGAGATGCTCAAAGATATCATTCGCTATGATTACGCCGACAGAATTATCCTCCCACATCCACGGATCATTCAAGTCCGCGATGATGTCGGCGTTCTTGAGGTCTACAGACTGACATTTTGGATTGGAATTAAATCTTCCGCCCAAATCGAGCGACAAGAGCCCTTTTAATTGTGCTTCTCGGATAGCGAGGTCGCGGATACTCTCGTGGTACAGCTCCATCGTGATCCTCTGTATCTCATCTTGGTTCTTTTTCCACGTGTTTCCATCGTTTATACGGTACAGGTACAGGCATTCGTCTATTCGCTTCATTTTAGTGGCTAGGAACGTTCTTATGAGGAGTTCCCCATCATCCATCACCTTCATATCCTTATGCCCTCCAAGAGCGTTGTACACGCTTGTACGCCACGCTCTCAGATGGTTCGGGGCGAACCAGATTCTTGAGAGAGCGGAAGCCGTCGGGTCGAAAGATATCACCTCATCCAACTCGTGCCCTCTATAGGTAAAAGGTCGGTACTGCCATCCGTAAGATTCCGAGTACCTCTCAACCTTTTCGAAGTCTCCTTTGAAATTAGCGAAGTTCGAATAAACGAATCCTATCTCCTCGTCTTCAAACTCTCTCTGCACCGCCTCTACCGCCCCAGGAAGAAGAATGTCGTCGTGGTCGAGTTCGAGCAGGATATCGCCGGTGCACATCTGACAGGCAAACCTTTTGAGACTCCCGACATAGTGCTCCCCGAGCAGAGGAAGTTGGATAGCTTTTACTCGTTCATCTTTAAAATCTGGAATTTGGCAATTCTGCGCCACGATTACCCACTCATAAAATGGTTGGTCTTTTAACTCCTCCCATATTTCAGGAAGATATTTCGGGTCGTGCGTTGGTGTGAAAATTGAAACTTTCATTACGGTTGTCTGAAGGACGGAAATGGAGATGTGTACCCAGTC
>JAYRRZ010000048.1:0-11349 GCA_041909865.1 Candidatus Altimarinota bacterium
ACATGGGAATGTTGGCAAGTGTATCGGTAAAGTGATTTTTTTCAACTTTTCCTCCGTGCAAAAAACGTGAACAAGGTATAAGAAAAATGATTGAAATACTAGGAGAAAATCCGTATAATGCCGACATACAAATATCAAAAATCCATACAATACCTATTCCCAAAGCGAATGCTTTGGAGCACAATTTTTATACATTCTAATTTATCATACAATATATGGTATCAGGTGAACAATTCGTTGCCATAGATATAGGAAGCTCGAAGATAAAAGCCGTCATTGGTGAGTGGGATGCAGAGAAGAAGCTCCATATTCTTGGAGTTGGAGCATCTGAATCTCGAGGAATCCGAAAGGGTAATATCCTTGATATGGAAGAATTCAAGAGTAATCTTGACTTCGCTCTTGGAGAAGCAGAGAAAATGACAGGAGAACAAATCTCTTATGTATGTCTTGGGCTCTCTGGAGTTCACATAGATATAACAAGAAAGACTGGTATTGTTGCTGTTGCCTGAGTAGAGGTTTCTGAAGATGATGTAAATCGTGCGCTTGATATATCTCAGAATGGGGTAGATCTCATGAATAGGACCGTACTAAAAGTAATTCCAGAAAGCTTTGGTCTTGATCTCGAAAATGGCATCAAGAATCCTGTAGGTATGAGTGGAAAGAAACTTGAGGTCCGAAGTCATATCATCTCCATGGGGTCAAACATTCTCTCGAATATTCGCAAAGGAGTTACTGACGTTGGAGTAGAGATTATGGATATATATCCAAATGTTCTCGCTGCAGGCGAAGCAACTCTTTCCCGAAGACAAAAAGAACTTGGAGTGGTAGCACTCGATATCGGATCAAGCTCTACAAACATTGCTGTATATGAGGAAGGTTCGCTTATTTATGCTGGAGTTATTCCTCTCGGTGGAGAACACGTAACCAGTGATCTTGCTCTCGGGCTCCGTATATCTATCGATACTGCCGAAAAACTCAAGATTGAGTATGGAGATCTCACTTTCTGAGATGGAATGAAGTCTGATTATGATGAAGAAATTGATCTCTCACATATCTCAAGTGTAGATACACAAGTAGTGAGTAAACGATTTATGAATGAAATCATTCGTGCCCGATATGAGGAAATATTTCATCACGTAAATATGGAGCTCAAAAAGGTAGGAAGAGACGGTATGCTCCCAGAGTGAGCCATTCTCACGGGAGGATCTTCAAAAATGCGTTGACTCATTGATCTTGCTCGTGGCTATCTCAGGCTCCCAGCAAGTGTTGGTATTCCTGAAAATGTTGATGGCGTAAGTGGTACATCTATTGGCGATCCTATCTATGCATCCGTGATTGGAAATCTCCTTCTTATGCAAAAATATGGAACTGCTCGCAGACCATTCAAGGTACAATTCTCAATTGTTGGAATCTTCAGTTCCCTGAAAAATCTCGTAAAGAAAGTAATCCCTCAATAAAAATCTATTTTCATAATTCCCTAACTTCATACTTCCCATGTCTCAAGTATCATCCAATGAGGATCGACTCAAAAAACTTCTCAGAAATAATATCACCACTCAACAAGCAACTCCTATTCCTGCTCCTGTTGAAGTAAATGTTGGTGGATACATCTCCCCTATTGCCAATATAAAAGTAGTTGGTATTGGTGGAGGTGGAAATAACGCTGTAAACCGAATGATTGACTCTGGTATTGAAGGTATTGAATTTATTGCCATCAATACAGATGCTCAAGCACTCTTTACGAGCAAAGCGCAGACTCGTATCAATATTGGTCGAGCCACTACACGTGGACTTGGTGCTGGAGCAAATCCAGATGTAGGAAAAAAGGCTGCTGAAGAATCAAGCGAAGAAATCAAGCAGGCACTCACTGGTGCTGACATGGTATTTATCACTTGTGGACTTGGTGGTGGAACTGGTACTGGTGCTGCCCCAGTGATTGCTGAGATAGCAAAGAGTCTTGGTGCACTCGTAGTGGGTGTCGTGACCAAGCCGTTTGCATTCGAGGGACAACGTCGTAGTAGTCAGGCATTCGAGGGATTTGAGCACCTCAGAAATAAGGTAGACACTCTCATCACTATACCAAACGATAAGATTCTTGCGATTATTGACAAGAAAACTCCTCTTCTTGAAGCATTTCATGTTGCTGATGAAATTCTTAAGCAAGGTGTACAGGGTGTATCAGACCTCATCACTCACCCTGGCCTTATCAATGTGGACTTTGCTGATGTACGATCCGTGATGGAAAATGCTGGTTCTGCTCTTATGGGAATCGGATATGGAAGTGGAGAAAACCGTGCCATTGAGTCAGCACGCAGCGCTATCGAATCACCCCTCCTTGAGCTCTCAATCAATGGAGCAAAGGGACTCCTTCTCAATATCACTGGAGGAACCGATCTCTCTATGTTTGAGGTGGATGAAGCAAGTCGACTTATTACCGAAGCCTGTGATCCAAACGCTAATATTATCTTCGGTACCTCTATCGACGAGCGCTACACTGGAGAAATTAAGATTACCGTTATTGCTACTGGCTTTTCTGAGGAAACCAATGCACAAATTGCCAGTATGTCTCGCGGTGGATTTGGACAGAGCAAACTCTTTCCTGCTGCAAACCCAAATCAACCTCAAGCAAGATCAAATCAGAATATCTTCGGAAGCGGAGCAACCAATCAGACTCACCTTCCACAAGAACCACAAAATGACTATGATGTTCCGGCATTTCTCCGTAACAAACTCAACAAGTAGTACAATCCCTCTCATCATCTGAGAGGGATTTTTTATTTCCATAGACTTTTTCGTTGATTTTTATACAATTTGACTCATGTGATACCGTTTTATTGCCATCGATCTCGAAACGACTGGGCTAAGTCCAGAAAAAGACACTATTATTGAAGTGGCTGCTATACTCTTTTCTTTTGAAAGACTCTGAGAAAACTTCTCAGTACATATGAGGGATAAGAGAACCATGCTCATCAATCCTACCATCCCCTTATCGGAAGAAGTCTCAATCATCACAGGAATAACCGATGAGATGCTCATAGGAAAACCTTCATGGGAAGAGGTAAAAGATAGGGTTGAAAGTTTTATATGTGAGGGGGATATTATTGTGGGTCATAATGTCCTTTTTGATATTTCCATGCTCAAAACGCATGGAATAAATCTTGAGAACTTTCCGGTGATTGATACTTTTGAATTATCTGAGATTCTCTCACAATGATCAGAGAGTCTCAATCTCTGATTTCTCACACAAGCGTATTGACTCCGAACAACCGAATGAGAACACCGAGCACTTGGAGATACTCATTTGTCCATTTGCCTCTTTGAGAGATATATCAATGAACTCAGAAACATGAGCGAAGAAAGGAGGTCTATTCTTCGACTCATGGAAAAAAAGGAGCAACAGAATATGACAAGAATCCTGAATGAAATCATCGAACTCCCTCAGGGTCAAATTTTCTGAGAGGAACAACTTCATAAGTTTGAATGAGAGAAAGAAACTCATACCCGTATGAATATACCTGACAAAACCCAGGGTATTCCTATAGAAGAATGCTTTTCTCTCGATGGAAATAGAGAAACAGAGATTGATCTCCTGCTCTCCTATACTGAGAAGTATGAAAAAGTGAAAATTCTTGCACCAAACAAAAAAGTCCAAGCTCATCTCATGTATATTCTCAAAGAACACGGAAGGAAAACGGAAGAAATCATTGGAATCGAGAGATTTTGTTCTATTGAGGCACTGGAAGAATTCCTCAAGAAAGAATCATGGGAAAGAAAGGAGTCAATTCTTATAGGAAAGCTTCTATGGTGGCTTCAGGATACAAGAACATGACTCCTAGAAGAGCTAAAATTTTATGGAACTGAGCATGAGATGCTTCCATATTTTCGGAGCACCCCCGAGGAAAGCTCCTACTTTTATGAGCAGCATACAGAAGCCATCAAGGACAGTCGTTGCGTTATTGACGAATTTTCAAATTTTATACAACATCCAGAAGATACCAACGAACAAAATTTGCTCATAATAAAGGATATTCCACTGTTTGAAGAATCCTTTCGGAGAAATGCAAGCATATCAATCCATCCAGAAAACATCATACAAGCAATGAGAAGCTTCCCGAATATAAAAAATCTTCTTCTTTCTTTCTCTCTCGTTGCTGATATATATGAGAATGCTGCCAATAGACCAACATGACAGGAATCCCTCCCTCCTGGGAATTTTTGAGAAACCTACTTCATACCACAAGAAAGTCTCTGGGAAACAAAAGGAAAGTGGCTTGTATTATTTCATGAGTTACTCTGAGAGTACTATCATGAATGGAAACAACAGAGAGTAACAGAAACAAGGAAACAACGGGTTCAAGCAGGCAATATTGATGCGGCTATTTCGACCTTGCTCAGTTTCTGACTCAGAAAGAACCATAATTGTAACCTCATACTCCAAATAAATGACAAAGAAAGTGTTTTTCATTTTATTCCCAGAAGTATATCAAGGAATATTCGAGAAAGGATTATGAATGAGAAAAAAGAGCATATCATACACTACGGATACAAACTTACAGGATCTATCATCAAGAATTTCCTCCAACATGAATGTGCAATATTCGAGAATCCAAAGAACTATATCGAGGGAAGCGAGAAAAAAAGAATACTCATAACTCCAGAAAAAGAAGACATATCCCCTGGATCTGTTGTACTCTGTACGAGTCAGAAACAAATCAGGGAGTATGGAAAACTGCTGAAACAGCGATATACGAATACTCCTATATATATGCAATGACTCTCAGGTGGGAAATGAAAAATTCTCTCACTTTTTCTGAAAGACCCAGAGAATGCAGTTATTATAGGACTTATTGATACTTGGCGAGATGAATTTGAAGTGTGGAAAAATACAAAAGAAATCCATATAGTAAAACTCCCATTTGATCCTCCAAGTGATCCGTATTTTCTTGCAAGAACCGTGGGAATTTCTGACAATTTCTTAGGGTATAGTCAACCAATGATGACCATAAAAATAAATACTCTTATGGGAAGAATACGAAGTGCTTGATATCGAGGAAAGATTTTTTGCCATGATGAAAGACTTGAGAAGGCAAATTGGTGAAAAGAAATAGCAAAAGAATTACTATAAGAGAAATAGCAAGAGATTTTTTGTGCATTATTTGCTTGAAATGATTCTTTCTGATATGCTGTAATGAAGTAATAACCTTATTTCCTATGGCAGATATCAATAAAAATCCCCCTGAAAACCTTAGTACTTCAAATGAAACGAGTTTTCTTAGTAGCAACAATCAAGAACAAGAATCCGCCAATGCATATGGAGACTTCTTTCAGGAAACTTCTGATGGAAACATTAGCATAGGACCAAAAGCCAAAAAATCGGGTATTGAAGTTTTGACTGATATTCTTGGGTATGTTGTTTCCGTTGCGGTAATTAGCACCATATTACTGTCGCTCCATGTATTTATGCGAACCAGGGAAGAAAGTTGATTTGCAGAGAATTATCAATTTCTCTGTCCATACCTCAACTACTGAGTACATGATGAAGAAGCAGGCTGTAAAACCATGACGAGTATAAGCCAAGAATATGAAAAGAAATCTGCTGAACTCAAAGAAAATATTCTTAATGGTCTTTCAGAGTATATTCCTATTAAAATATCAAAAAACATTATTGAAGCATCTCCAGAAAAGAGATTTATCATTGACACCTATAATACCAAAATTCATCCAGATGCTGTTATAAATCAATTTCTTGCAGCCCTGAAGAGGGCTCAGTTTTCTGGAGAAAAGAATGTTGAGTGCAATGGGATCAATATTCAAGATGGAGATACCATCAGTACTCAGTGTACCATTTACGGAGGATCCATTGGTGATGATGATGCGAATAGAAAACTATGATCTGCAAGAATAGAAACGCTCCGATTTACTGACGCCATAGGAAATACTATAGAAAGTCATTTTATCCTCATGAATCCTCCAACCACACTGAGTGTTGAGAAGATAGATGGAATTTCTGGAATATCCCCAACCTTTAAAACTCGTGTAACTATTCCTCTCCAACTCAAGTACGTACCAGTTGAACAAAAATCTTAATTTATATTGTATGATTAGCACATCCCAAAAAGAACATCTAACCTATACTGCAATCTGACAGTTTCTCATAACTATTGGATGTATAGGGGTAATATTTAACTATGTTACCCCTGGCTTTACTGCCATTAACACGAATCTCGAGAAGGCAAACGCTGCCATAGATTCTTTCCATACTATCGAGAAAAATGGTTTCACATTTATTGAACTCAACACAGCATTAGCCGATGCGAAAGGAAAAGAAGAACTCATCTCCATAATCAAAGCAGCTTCACAAGCCGAAGTAAGTAAAGTGATTACAAAAGATAGTGGAGATAAGTATCTCCCTTGGCTCAGACAAGCAATCAATAATAGTGATGAGGACCGAAGAAAACTCGTACAGATTAAGCAAAAAATCAATAGTATCCTTCCAACCATGAGTCCAATGAGTGCAAATATTGATGAGGAAAACATTACACTCAAACAATATATTCGTTATATAGAAGGGAAAATCCTTAAAGAGTTTGATTTTGACAGCAATATTGTTCTTTGACTCCAAGGGGTTAGTTATGGATGAGGGAAAAATAATAGACCAAAAACTATTGGATCATTTGATCTGAACTTGGATTTCAAGTCTTCAAATAGTAATATCCAGAAGTTTATAACCTATATCAACAATTCTTGAGATGGTGAAATTCTTAATGAAAGTGGATCTCTCCAGAATGAGGAAGCTCCATGAATCATGAGCAACCCACTTATTACCATCGAATCCATTGCATTGAGCGATTTCCTTGATCCTGCAAAACCAAATAAAGAAAATACATGACGCGTTACGCTTCGTTTTTATGTACGATGATCTTCCCAAGAAGATATAGTTTTTCTGAAGGAAAATGTTAAGAATCGAAAAGAGAATCTAAAAAAGAGGATTGCCTCCATTGCGGACCAATGTAAGAATAACTCATCTCTTTGTGGAAACCTTGAAACCATCACAGAATTTCAATCAAAATATGAACAATTTTTAAATTCATCCTCTTCTATCGTATGAGAAGATGGAACTATTGAGAAGCTCTCACAACAAGTTACATCTCTGAGAGCATTCGAGAAGGAACTCGAAGATATTGCTCCAACAACGACAACAACGACGACAACGACAACGACATTAGATACTACTTCTTGAAATGATACCGATACAAAATAATTAACAAATAACATCTGGAACCTATGGCTACCCCTTCGATTGACATACTTAAAGAACAAATATATAAAGGCGAAAATATTGCTCAAATCTGTGACCTCATAATTATTGGTGCGGTTGAAATAGGGAGTTCCGATATCCACATTGAGCCCCTCACTAATATCGTTCGCCTTCGGTATCGTGTGGATGGCGTACTCCGAGAAATCCTGGAATATCAGACATTTCTCCACCAACAGGTGGTGGCAAGATTCAAGATTATGTCAAACCTCAAGATAGATGAGTCCAGAATTCCACAAGATGGTCGTCTCTCAACGGTGATCAATAACAAGCCTCTCGATCTTCGTGTCTCAACACTTCCAACGGTACATGGTGAAAAGATAGTGATGCGTATTGTTGACAAATCAAAAAAGATTCCAGACCTTTTTGAGCTCGGAATCGAAGGACACAACAAAGAACTTCTTGAAAAAGCCATCGCACTCCCAAATGGAATCATCCTTACTTCAGGACCGACAGGTTCTGGTAAATCAACTACTCTCTACTCCTGTCTCTCAAAGCTAAATGCTCCAGACGTAAATATCATGACTCTTGAGGATCCAGTAGAAAACCAAATTGATGGACTCAATCAGTCTCAAGTATTCCCAGATATTGGATATAATTTTGCTTACGGGCTTCGTACCGCTCTCCGTCAAGATCCTGACATCATAATGGTGGGGGAAATCCGTGACCACGAGACCATCAATGTAGCCATCGAAGCGGCCCTAACTGGTCACCTCGTAGTATCAACCATCCATACGAACTCAGCAGCAGAAACACTGACTCGTATTCTCAATATGGGTATTCCCGCCTTCCTTCTCCCAGCATCGATCAATGCTATTATTGCACAGCGACTTACTCGACGTCTTTGTACTCACTGCAAAAAACCTGTTCCAATGCAAAATCTGGAACCAAAGTTGCGAGAAAGTGTAGAAAGAGCTCTTAAGAAGACTGCAAAACAAGAGCTCCTCTCTCGTATCCCTCCAGAAACTCTCCAGAAACCGACATTCTATGAAGCAGTCGGATGTTCCCAGTGTGATAATATTGGATACAAGGGTCGATTGGGTATCTATGAAATCTTGGAAATTACTCCAAATATTAAAAAGCTTATCATCGACGGAGCAAGCGCTACCATCATCAATGGTGTGGCAATCCAAGATGGAATGATTTCTCTTGAACAGGATGGTATCATCAAGGCACTCAACGGTCACACTTCACTCGAAGAAGTCTATGCAGCAGCAAAAGAAAATTCATAAAGTTCTAATTTCTCCTTTATTTTATTATGGCTAACACCAATCAGGATATTGTCATCCTCGACATTGAAGAAGGTCAAGTCAAACAAGAAACCGAAAGTCTTTTAAAGTATTTAAAGAATTTCTTCCTCTCTCACGGAAAGATCAAACTCCGACAAAAGGTAGTCTTTTTTCGAATCATGGCAACCATGGTAAATGCAAGCCTTACGGTTCTCAAGAGTCTCACGGCTCTCAAGAAACAAGAAAAAGACAAAAATATGATTGCCTTTTATGATTTTATGATTGAAAAGGTTCAAGGATGACTCACCATGCATGAGGCACTTGACTGATACTATGACTCATTTAGTGATGCTGAAGTATCAATTATTGAAGCTTGAGAAAAAACAGGAAAACTCAACTCTGCTCTTCTCCAGATTGCTGATCAAACAGAAAAGGTTGATTCTATCACGAGAAAAATTAAAGGTGCCATGTCATACCCTATTCTTCTAGTGGTAGCCATGACATGAGTAGTAACCGTACTCATGGTGAAAGTAATTCCGACACTTACCAGCTTTTTCTGAGAAAAAGATAAGCTGCCAGATGCAACAAAATTAATTATCAATACGAGTGAATTCTTTCAGAATAATTGGTATTTGATACTCATTGGGGTAATAATTGCCTTCCTTGCGCTCTCAATCTGGAAGAAAACTAGAACTGGAAAATACGAATGGGATGTTATCATGTTGAAGATGCCCGTATTTTGACCCCTTCTTCGAAAAGTAGTTCTCTCTCGCTTTGCTCGAATCTTCTCGAATCTTATCGGAAGTGGCGTTTCTGTTATCGAGGCAATCCGTATCACGGCAAGTGCCGTAGGAAATGAAGTATACCATCAACGCCTCCTCCTTCTCCGCCAAGACGTAAAAAATGGTCTCAAAATGGCCGAATCTCTTGAAGATGACCCACTATTCCCTGATCTTCTTATCTCCATGCTCCGTGTGGGAGAAGAAACTGCACAAATTGGTGAAACAGTCATCAAGATTGCTGACTTTTATGATGAAGAAGTTGATATTGCCATCAGCAGTATTCAAAAAATGATTGAACCAATGATTCTCGTAGTTATGGCGGTAGTAATTGGATTTATCGCGGTAGGTATCTTCCAACCTATCATGAACCTTGCAGGAGCTATTAGTGGTGGATAGAATCAAGAAAAAACTAATAAAAAAGCGAGAGAATCTCGTTTTTTTTTTGATGCTTTGATATATATTTTCATTTGCTTTTTTTTATCATTTCTATATATTCTGTCGAACATCGAGGGAATACCAAAAATCCTCTTCGATGGATATATTTTCTTTTTTATTTTTTGTATGCACTCTCTCGAAGCAAAGATCCGTACAGAATCAGCACGAGAATCTCGCGAAAGCGGTATGATTCCTGGTGTTGTGTACGGCAAGGATGTCCCTTCGACGAGTATCGCCGTAGGGGTGTCATCATTTATCAAGGTTTTCCGCGAAGTTGGACAAAACCATGTTATCACCCTCAAGGTTGATAAAAAAACTTTTTCTGTTCTCGTTCATGAGACTCAGCGTCATCCAGTAACTGGAGCATTTCTCCACCTTGATTTTCTCGTGGTTGATATGAAGACTGAAGTTCACGTTCAGATTCCTGTAAAACTCGTGGGAACTTCCGCAGCAGTTCTCGAAGGTGGACAAATCCATCAATCTCTCGAATCAGTTGATGTAAAGTGTCTTCCAGATAATATCGTTGATGCATTTGAACTCGATATTGCGGCACTCGATCATATGGGAAAATCTCTTCACGTGAGTGATCTCATCGTGGATACAAAGAAATTCCATATTATGAATAACCAAGAGGATGCCATTGCAACGGTTCATGCTCCAAAGAAAGGATTACCAGAAACAACAGAAGCTGAAGTAGCTACTCCAGCAGCAGAATAATCCTTCAAAAACCATCCTCTCGGATGGTTTTTTCTTGCATTTTCTAAGAAATCCATACCATCTTCTCTGTTACTTTCTCCCCATATACTATTATGCTTATCAAACTCATAGGAACCGGTGATGAAATCCAGAAACTCCAAGAGCTCGTCGAGAGATCGCTCCAAGAACTCTCACTCGATGACGCGATAAAAGTAGAGATTTCTGACGACTCCGCTTACAAGCTCGAACTCGGGATCACCGAGAATCCAGCCCTCTGCATCGAGGAGGAATCTATCGAATTCAAGGATGTTATCTTCCAAGGAAGCATCCCAGAATACGAGGAAATCAAGTCAATGTTTCTCTCGATTTTTGGCGATGACGAGGCAGATCATCATGGTGGAGATTCCTGTGGAACAGGAGGATGTGGGAGCTGCGGAAGTGGTTGTCACTAATTCTCATATACTGGAATAATCCATCGTCAAGACCAATTCCTTGATGAAAAGAAAAAAACGTGTTACTCTGTATGGGTAACATTTTTCTTATGGTACTCACTATCCAAAACACCAAAAAAGTTAACATATATTTCCGTGAAACTCCTTGAAGCCTATGACAATCAATTGACTGAATTCAAGAATGATTCACTCTTTCTGAGAATACTGAACATCAAGTTATTGGGCTATTTAGAGAGCTATTAAGTAAACCTCATGTTATTGCTGGAATTAAAGAAAGAATACATAGTATTGGTAATCCTTTTATTGAGAAAACACTTCAAAATGCTCTTGCTGAAGTAGGAGATTTGCATGCAGATATTGTTAAGGTTCAGAATAAAACTCATGCCAGACTAGGATACCTAATGGCCAGTCTCGACCCAAAGCTTACTCAATGATATAAT
>JAYRRZ010000049.1:0-1071 GCA_041909865.1 Candidatus Altimarinota bacterium
ACTTGTGACTCGGTACCTCCCCGGTCGTTTCTGGGACAGACTTTTTTTCAAAGAGGGAATAAAAAATCTCCTCCGGTTCGCACTGAAGGAGAGGTGTATGTCTTCGAAAGTTTTCGACTACATAAATCTATCCTTCAGTGACTCCTGAAAGAAGAAATAAAAGAAGAAGCATGTAGAAGAGTGAATCGTACGCATATTTTGATAACGTGTTTTTATATTATTGATTTATTTTCTCTTGTCAACTCATCTGCAATGTAGCGAGTGGAGGATTATTATGGTTGGTTTGTATATTTGCACAGGAAGGAATCTTCTCGTACATATTCCTCACTTAGTATGAATGGGGGGCATTGTTACATTGGTAAATAGGTGGCTGCTCGGGTGACGGAGATTTCCCCACTCTCGAGTTTTTCCTTAATACGGTTTCGTGTTTCGGGTAATACTATACACAGAGCATCGTTCCCAACTCATCATATCCCTTGACTGCAGGAGGCAGCCTGGGTGAGTGGATCCAAAGGGTGTGCGATAGATTGTTGCATGAATTGTTGTATTGAGGAATAATGTGTACTGGAAATTACTTATAAAAATAATTTTGTCAAATTATTCTTGGATTTCTCGTATTATCGCTTGAATATTCTTTTTTCCATTCCATTCATTCTCATCGAGTTCTATTACCATCGAGACAATATTTCCTGGGAAGATAGTCTGGATTTTCTCAGAGGCATTCCAGAGGATGAATCTGACTGCAGGATTCTCAGCTATCTGGATGGAGCAATGTTTTCCTTCGCTTCCAAGTAGGCGATTTTTCGTGACCGTGACATTCTGGAGGAGCCAGAGGGGTCGAGGATTCCCGATACCAAATGGCTTGAATCGATTGATGATAGTGAGATTTTCGAGAGTGATTTGTTCTGGATTGAGCAGAGATTCGACGGTGAGAATCTTTTCTGGGAGGTTTGAGTTCGGGTATTTTCCCCAGAATTTATGCGTGATGGTTCTGGAGAATTCTTCGAAACGATCTGCCTCGATGGTGAATCCTGCGGCCTGTCGATGTCCACCATATCGGACAAAAAAGTC
>JAYRRZ010000050.1:0-24887 GCA_041909865.1 Candidatus Altimarinota bacterium
CATTCTGTCGAGATGACGTTGGTCTGGATGTCGTCTTGGAATGGGGAGATTATGTTTGCGGTAGAACTCGAGTTCTTGCTTGATAATACGAAATGGCTTCTTCGTCACTTCACACTCAATAGCCCAATTGAGAATATCATCAGGAATCTTCGAGATGTCATCAGGAAGTTTACTGGCTGGGATGATTTTCTCAACCTTCGGGAAGGGAGGTTCATAGTCTGACCAGTTGAAGGTCGGTCAGTGGAGGAAGGTTTCTGCTCATTCCCTCCTTGATAAGGGAGGGTTAGGGTGGGTTATGCTACTAGAATCAATATGGTTTTCTGTTTGTGTAACCCCTCCTAGCCTCGCCTTCTCAGGGGAGGAACTGAGCACTTCTTCTCTTGTCATCGGAAAGTATTCTTGTGCTACCGTCTCATTGTATCCAAATGGAGAAAGGGCTGATGGAAAGAATTCTCACCATTCTCCTGTCTTCATCATATGTTCTATGATCTTTGGTACAAGTAATTCATATTCTTCTTTGGTATATTGTTTGTTAAGGATACAGTATTGTTTATTGCGGAGACCGATGCATCAGAAGAGGTGGGAGGAAGAATAACAATTGTCTGAATAAGAAGTTTCAGCAATAGGATAACAATCAGCAATAAAAAGACCGTGATGAGCATTTACTCAAAATGAATAACACTCATAGCATTTCTCTAATGGTCAATATCAAGAGTAACAATCATAAGAATCCTGAGAGTG
Organism: Candidatus Altimarinota bacterium; assembly: GCA_041909865.1. Lineage (GTDB taxonomy): Bacteria > Patescibacteriota > Gracilibacteria > BD1-5 > UBA2023 > JABFSX01. Next base: position 742 of record JAYRRZ010000050.1, read on the forward strand.
GTTATATAGATCTTGTGAATATTTCAATTGTTCTGAATCGTATATTCAAAACCCATAAATAATATCCTTTGAATTGTATACTGAGTCTCCTTGTATATTTTCACTATTCTTTATAGTTGAGAATTCAAAAATCGATTTTGACTTAAGAATTTGTCTAAATTCATACTCAGTATAACTCTTGATAAGTTGACGTATCTTTACTAAGTAGTCATCTTTTCCATAAGACTCATTGAATATATAGTATTCTTTGTTTTGTAAATTGATGCATCAGAAACAATTTTTACAATTTGAACAATCGAATAAATAGAAAGAATCAACACAATCCGAACATTTCTGGGAAAAATACAGATTGTATGAGTTTTCGATATCGAAACAACCATAAATGAGAGATGAATTACCAACGAGCGAGGAATCGACAATATCCTTTGATTTTTCTATTCTATTTGAGTACATACAATCTTCGGAATCTGCTGATCAAAATACGCAGTAACTATTCTTCATAGAAGTAGTGTGACAACAATACTCACTATTTGTATGGTAACTATTCAGAAGAGACATTTTTGGAACTTCTTTCAAAAGCTCTCCAAACTGCTCAAAAAAAGGTCTACTAAAATCAAATTCTCTCCCGTAACTCATCGCATCCCACTTATCACTCCACCAAAAGTCCTGATGATAGACGTTGTATGCTTTATCTGGTGAATAGATAGAGATAATATCTCGTCCTGTTGCATCACACTTTCTCTTGTAGAGTTTGCGTTCATTGCGAAATGAGAGTCTTCTCTGTTGCCTACAATCGGGACAGAGAGTTGGAGATGGAATCGAATATTTCTTTCCTCAAAAAGTAGGAGAAACTTTCTTATAAAACTCCATATCTTTATCTGTAATCGGAAAAGAAGCACGACAATGCTTGCAGACTTTTGTTTCTACGTGATGTTCGTTTGGAGGTATTGGGTACATAGGAATTAATTTGAAAGATTAGAATTTAGCCGATAACATCTTTATTGTAACACTCTTCACAATATACGATCTCTGGTCTCTCTGGAGAGTAGGTAGTGATCATACTTATTCCACATTTATCACATTTTCTCTTATAGAGCTTTCGTGGATTCCTCAGTGCCATACGATCAAGGTGTCTCTGGTCTGGATGTCTCCGAGGTATTGGCAAGTTATGTTTTCTATAGAACTCCAATTCTTGCTTGATGATGCGAAATGGTTTCTTTGTTACTTCACACTCTATAGCCCAATTGAGTATATCATCTGGAATCTTGGAGATATCATCAGGAAGTTTGTCTGCTGGGATAATCTTCTCTACTTTTGGAAATGGAGATTCATAGTCTGACCAATTAAACACCCTTCCATCGTGTCTTCTGTTTGTGTCTTCTGTCTTCTTCTTTTCTCCATCGCCCACCACTTCCTCCCTCGTCATCGGATAATACTCCTGTGCCACCGTTTCATTATACCCAAAAGGGCTCATCCATGCTGGGAAGAACTCTCCCCATTCTCCCGTCTTCTGCATGTGCGAGATGATCTTGGGAACGAGCTCCTCATACTCCTCGCGAGTGTACTGTTTGTTGAGGATGCAGTACTTCGCATTTTTGACTCCTACACAAGCAAAACAGTCGCGACAGTTATTCATACAGTCATAGCAGTAGAGTAAGTTCTCAATATTGGCAATGCAAAATGCTGAGAAGCTTGTTTTAGAAACTCCTTTCCCGATTTTGTAACATTCGTAGCAGTTCTCTGCTGTTTCGCCCCAATCATAGACATCATGGCAGTGGTTCGCCTCAAAAAGCCAATCTACATATTTGCTATCTCGAACTTTGGAAATATCAAATCATATCAGTACATTTTGGCTTTCTAATGCATATTCTCCAGTACAATTTTCACTGAGAATATTGAAATTCTGTTTTCTCGGAGAAGTGGCAAGAAGCTTATAATAGGATTTAAGATTTTCCTCTATATAGTGCGGATCTTGGCAGTATTTCTCAAATTCTTCTGGAGATACGCGTTTGTTGAAAATAGCATACTTTGTATTTGAGAGATTGGTGCAGAACAAACAATATTCGCATCCAGTCAGATTACTTGAATAGAAGCAATGATGACAATCTTTGGAGTCCTGTAGATAGTGGCAAAAACTACATTCCAGAGAGTCCGAAACTGAATAACAATTGTTCAAATACTGAGAATAGGAGCAATCAACAGAGTGCTCGGAATACCGGATACCATGGGAATAGTAGCAGTCCTCATCATATCCCGAAATAAAAACAAGGTAGCTGTTTTTTACCCATCCCGAGTAATTAACATAATCTGAATTCTCAAGTTTCTCTGTACTTAATGCAATCTTTGGCACCTGCATCAGAAGTTCTTGGAATTGTTCAAAGAATGACCGTGAAAAGTCAAACTCTCATGCATACACCATCGGGTCCCAAGCATCACTCCACCAATAATCCTGATGATAGACGAGTAAAGATTTATCCGGCGAGTAAATGGAGATAATATCCTTCCCTGTTGCATCGCAACGCCGTTTATAGAGCTTACGAAGATTCCGAAAACTTGCCCGTCTCTGAAAACGGCACTCCGGACAGAGCGTCGGAGTGGGAATCACATATCTCTTTTCATTGAAAGTTGGAGAAACCTTGTCGTAGAATTCGAGATCTTTATCCGTGATCGGGAAAGATACTCCACAGTGCTTGCAGGTTTTTGTTTCGATGAGTTGTTCGTTTGGAGGTATTGGGTACATAGGAATTAATTTGAAAGATTAGAATTTAGCCGATAACCTCCCTATTGTAACACTCTTCACAATACACTGTCTCTGGTCTCTCTGGCGCGTATGTTGTGATCATATCCTTTCCACACTTGTCACATTTTCGTTCGAAGAGTTTTCTCGGGTTTCTGAGAGCCATCCTGTCGAGATGACGTTGGTCTGGATGTCGTCTTGGAATGGGGAGTTGATGTTTCCGGTAGAATTCGAGTTCTTGTCGTATAATACGAAATGGCTTCTTCGTCACTTCACACTCTATAGCCCAATTCAATATATCATCAGGAATCTTGGAGATATCTTCTGGTAGTTTGTTTGCTGGAATAATCTTCTCAACCTTCGGGAAAGGTGCTTCGTAGTCTGACCAGTTGAAGGTATTATCTTTTGTTGCTTGTTCTTTCGTGAGAGGAAAGTACTCCTGTGCTACCGTCTCATTGTATCCAAAAGGAGAAAGTGAAGAAGGAAAGAATTCGCCCCATTCCCCGGTCTTCATCATATGTTCGATAATCTTTGGTACAAGGGTTTCATATTCTTCCTTTGTATATTGTTTGTTGAGGATGCAGTAGGAAGCATTGCGGAGTCACACGCAACCGAAAATATGAGGCGAATTATGACAGTTGATATTATAGAAACTATCACCGCAATTATAACAACCTATACCAAAACATGTTAGAGTAGCATCAACTCAACTATCAATCAACTCGTAACCGCGACTGAAAGTTGCTCAAGCACCATAACAGTCATACACTTGACTACACACTATTCATCAGTTCTCACAATATTTACAATCTTGAGAATCCTCCCAACGAAATACATAATTACAATTTTTACAACCCTTTATATTGTCTCACAGAGAATTTTCACTGTTGAGCATAATAAGACTCTTGTTAATTGCAGTATCCTTAATTTCCTTAAGAGAATCCCATCAATATCTTAAATACCTTCATTTTAATACCTGAACTTTCTCAAGATATTCATCTTTAGAATATTCTTGATTTTCTATATAATACTTCTTTCAAACCAAATTCGAACACATGAAACAATGCATACAGTTCTCACAGTTGTAGAGGAAATAAGAATCTGAACAATAGTTAGAGTTTATACAATAAACACATCAAAAACAACTTTCACAATTGAGTATCTGATAGCACTGTTCAAGATTGGTACCGTTAAGTGAATCTACCACATTGGTTGTCTTGAGCTGACTAGATGAGTACATAGTTTTCTCCATTTCCCAACTCGCATAAACCATATAGCAATCTTTCATTTTCCCTGAGAAGGTTGCATATTTTGAGTTTTCTGACTCAAAAGCTACCGTGAGATCGAGAAGAGGAACTTTCCCCTGTAACTCACTAAATTGATCAAAGAAGCTTCTAATAAAATCAAACTTCATCCCATAGTCTTTTGGATCACACTTATCTGACCACCAATAATCTCCATGATACACTGTAAGTAGCTTGTCGGATGAATAGATTGAGATAATATCCTTCCTTGTCGCATCACACTTTCTCTTGTAGAGTTTTCGTTCGTTACGGAACGAGAGACGACGTTGCTGACGACAATCCGGACAGAGCGTCGGAGTGGGAATAGAGTATTTCTTTCCAGCAAATACAGGAGAAACTTTCTCATAGAACTCCATATCCTTATCTGTAATCGGAAAAGAAGCACGACAATGCTTGCAGGTTTTTGTTTCGATGAGTTGTTCGTTTGGTGGGATTGGGAACATAATGGAATAGTATAAAGTGCTAAAACTCAAAATCAAATTCCCGTCTCCCCCAGTCCAAGAGTTTGTGAATACGTTCTATTGGATGAAGGCGTGGAATAGGGATTCCCCATTCTCGATAAAAAGAAAGCTCAAGTGGTTGTATTTTGTAAGGTTTATTTGATGCCCATGAGAGTATAGCCCAAAGGAGGATATCATCCGGAATATGATTGATGGTATCTGGGAGCTTCTCTGCTAGAATAGTCCTGGTAACCTTTCATTCAATTTTGAGAGCATAGTTACTCCACTTGAGTCCTCGACGTATAACCTCCTCTTCCGTCAATGGAAGTATGTCCATCGCATATGAAGCATCATAGGGAAACCAAGCATTTTTCGCATTAGGAAATTCTCCCCACTCTCCTGCCTCCTGTAATTTTTTGATGAGTTTTTTTACGTTTATTTCCCAATCTTCCTTTGTATATTGCTTATTGAAGATACAGTATGATTGGTGATGGAGTCCTGAACAAGCAAACAGGTATGATGAGGCTGAGCAATTGTTACAATAAAACTGGTACCGAGAGTTTCCCCAAGATCCATGAGTCCAATACAAATGAGAAGAGTCTTCCCCGACACCAATACAATCATATGAGAGACTCAGGTTAGCTCACCAACCCGTGATATCCATCGAATCTTGTACATCATAACAATCATTGATATAGTAACTATCTTCAAGATTAGCAGCATTGTGACATGTATGTGCGTTTTTACTGTCGTAACAAAAATCTCCCGTAGAATCTACTGAGCCAGTAGTAATATTCGATTCAATACCAATTTTTTTTACCAGTTCAAGAACTTTTTTTTCAAATCCTTTTCGGAAAATTGCATCCATTTTGAGTTTGGAGAGAGTTGCCTCGTATTCAGTCTCTGAACACGAAACATTGAGAATCTGATACTGAGTACGAACTTGTCAAACACAGCCAAGGAGATGATGACTTCCATCACAAGAAAAAGAATATCGACACTCTCGACACTCCTCACAGTTGAAAGAAAAATGAACATCATAACATTTCCAGAGATAGGCACTAAAAGAACATCTCTCATTAAATCGAGCATAAATACAGTTTACCAAGGAGGTATCGTGGTAAATAAAAAATCCATAGAGGCATTTCTCATTGTCTGCCCCACAAGAAGTAAGATAACAATCCTTGGATCTACCATTTCCATTGATATACTCAGAGTTTTCGATGTCTTTGTAGGAATTATTCAGGGTTGTCTGAGGTACTCTTCGCATAAAATCATGTAATTGACTGGAGAAATCCTTCTCCCAATCAATATCTTCAGCATAGTGGAATCCATCCATCTTATTGCTCCACCAATCTGGTTGATTCCAAACGGTAGAATCTGCATCTTTTGAAAACATACTCACTACATCTTTGCCAGTGAGATCACAGGGTCTTTTATGGAGGTGAAAAAAATTTCGGTATTGCGCGCGCCGACGAAGACGCTCATCTGGAGAATATGTTGGAAGTGGAAGAGGAAATTTCTCTCCTCCGATTACTGGAGAAAGTTTGTCTAGGAGTGCTATCTCACTATCCGAAATAGTAAACTCCTTTCACGAGATGCAACAAGTACGAGTGATAGACATAGTTTATCCGATTGTTTCCTCTTAATAGGTAAGATGACTTTGTATTTATACTGATTCTTCACAGAATGCAAGATAGAGAATCTACATATCTCTTCTTTTTTCGCAAATAGGTGTATATATATTGATATTCGTGAGATTCCATTTGCGATGAAAGTAGATAGCGACGAGCTTGCTGGTGCACTTCACTTTCTTCTCGAGCAGATCCCACGAAAGTAAAATCTCTCCAATTTTGGAGAGATTTTTTGTTATATTCCGAGTTTGTCACGGATAATATTGAGCTCATGGACGAGTTGCTGATCTTTTTTCATGATGGTTTCGAGTTTTTTGCATGAGTACATCACGGCCGTATGATTGCGTCCAGAGAAGATATTTCCGATACGCTCATAGGTGAAGTTGAGACGATTCTTGAGAAGATACATCGCAACCTGACGAGGTATCATATTTTCTTTTTTTCTATCTTCTGAGAGGAGGGTGCGTATCTCGATACCAAAGTGTCATGAAACCATCTCAATCAAATCTTCGTAGCTGCATTGAGTTCGTCTCACACTTCTGCTTGTCTGGATGGATGCAGAGAGCGGTTTGACGGAAAGTTTTGAGAGGCGGAGAGCAATGTTTTCGAGTGTTGGAGGAGTTCCACGGAGATCATGTTCAGCTATAACCTGATTGAGGATTCATTCGATTTCACGAACATTGGTCGTGACGTGTTCTGCGATAAACTCTGCCACTTCCTGAGGAAGGAGGAATTCTCTAGTGCGTGCCTTCTCTGTAACAATAGCAAGACGAGTTTCATAGTCAGGTTCACCGAGATCTACGGTAATTCCCCACTCAAATCGACTTCGGAGTCGAGCCTCAAGTTCAGTGAGTTCTTTTGGTGGACGATCTCCAGAGAGGACTATCTGTTTTCCTGCTTCATAGAGAATATTGAATATATTGTAGAGTTCTTCTTGTGTTTGCTTTTTCCCAGCAAGAAACTGAACATCATCAAGAACCAACACATCAACGGCACGATATCGTTCACGGAGCTTATCAACGGAACGAGTTTTTACGCTCGATACATAGTCAGTGATAAACTTATCTGAGGTTGTGTAGACAATTTTGAGATTTTTGTATCTTTTCCCGATAGCATTGGCTACCCCCTGGAGAAGATGAGTCTTCCCGAGTCCAACATTTCCATAGAGATAGAGCGGATTGTATGATGCTCCTGGCTTGCGTGCCACAGCCTCACTAGCAGCATGTGCCAATTGTGTTGCTGGTCCAACGATGAAGTTATCAAGACGATATCGCTCATTGATGAGACGGCTATTGATACCATTTACAACCTCAATCCCTTCAATTTGTTCTTTTTTTGCTTGTTTTTCGATAGATTTTTCTGATACCTTCTGAGTCACTCTACAATCAATTACTTCTTGCTCTGTTTTTACTTCTATTGCATCATCAACCACAAAATCAATCGCAGTAATTTCGGGAGTAATTTGATTTATAGCATTCTTGATATCATCATAAAATTTCTTTGCAAGATTGTCTCTATGGAATGATGAAACGACTCAAAGAGTGACCACATTTTCACTTGCGGAAACAAGGGAGAACTTCTTGAAATAGGTAAGAAAATCCTGTTTTCGGATTGTCTGTGACATAATCCGAACTGATGCTTCAAGGTGTGAGAAATCAAAAATTTGGGACATGAACAGAAACCTCAAATTATAAAATAATCATCTCGTATGAATCGCTTGTTAGGGTACATTTTTATCTATTCTTTTTTCGAAGTCAAAAGAAAAAAAACAGTTGACAGCCGCTTTCGTATACCATTTTTGAGCGACTTTTGGAGTAAGCCGCTTCACAAGAAGTTCACGGAAAAATCAAGAGAAAATACAAAAAACTGTTTTTCTTTTATATGAGAATCTATCTCTTTATCCCGAGAATATTCTCGAACAACCTAGTTGATTTCTGATATAAATTCATACAATGAAGGAGTATTCCTTAATTTTATCCCTATGACTCAATCTGCCTCATCTTGCGAATGTTGTCTTATGCCATTCAGTAAAGATCCTCTCTGAGATAAGAGAGAGAATCCAAAATACTGTTCCTATTGTTTCTCTGGTGGTGAGCTCCATGCTGACAAAGCAAAAGATCTGTGAGAATTTCAGGATATCTGTTTTGATGGTATGAGAAAAAATGGTACCCCATGGATTATAGCAAAATTTTTTGCTTGGACTATTCGCTTTGCACCATACTGGAAGGAAAGAAACAAGAAACAATAATAAAAAATCTTACGATTATGCACGGAATCACTCTTTTTGAAGGAAAAAATATATGACCCACGGTTGGGATTATGGCAGTTACTCATGGGGATGAACCCGCATGAATTTCTGCGCACAATTTTCTTAAGGATTTTTTACAGAAAAATCCCCTCACCTCGTGAAAACTGGTCCTTATAGAAGGAAATCCTGAAGCCGCCAAAGATGGGCTTATCTGTGTAGAAGAGAATCTCAATAGAATATTCAAAGATGATTCTGAACTGACACTCTCTCAGAAAAAAAGCAAAGAATACAAGAGAAGTCGTGAACTCATGAAAGTTCTTTGAACACTGGATTATCTCCTTGATATCCACTCGACCAGTAGTCCATCAACTGTTTTTAGTATCATAAAAACAGATACTCCGGAACATAGAGAACTGGCCTCATACCTTCCAGTTGATTTCTCTTCAAGTGGGTGGTCATCACATATCATGGGGATGGTGTGTGATTATGCCGATAGCCAATGATGTATCTCTGTTATTATCGAATGTGGCACTCATACGAATCCACAATGATGAGAAGTTGCCACTCTCGCCGCAAAGATGTTTCTACAAAAGATTTGACTCATTGATTTTGGTATCACCCTCAAAAAATCACAAAAACATCTCTCTATAACAGGACTCGAACATATTCGCGATGCAAAAACTTTTCATTATTCCCGAGCATATCATAACTTTGACTCACTTCTCGAAAATGAACTCATCGCAAAAGATCAGAAACACCTCTACTATGCACCCAATAACCATGAAAGCGTGATTATTTTTCCGACAAAGATAGAACACATTAGAAATGGCCATTGTAAAGAAGCCTATCTCTTAGGAATTTATCAATAAACGTATAATTAATTCGTTCCATCTCTTATTATGTCAGAAGTAACATTTATAACTGGCAATCCGAAAAAAGCAGAATATCTCGAAAAGCACCTCTGATTTCCTGTTTCTCACAAGAGACTCCATCTAGATGAAATTCAATCACTTGATATCAGAGAAATTGTTGAACACAAAGTGCGACAGGCGTATTCACAGGTTTGAACCTCAGTACTCGTTGAAGATGTGGGGTTATCATTTTCTTGTCTCTGACGCTTACCTTGACCATTTATCAAATTTTTTGAATCAGAACTTGGACTGGAAAAATTAGTTACACTGGTAGATCAAGTTAATAGGAATGCTATTGCTCGTTGTGTGTTCTCGTATTATGATGGAATAACCGTACATTTTTTTGAATGAAGTGTTTCCTGAACTATTGCAACCTCGCCAAGATGAGATGGAGGTTTCTGATGGGATAGGATTTTTGTTCCTTATTGGACAGAAAAAACTTCCGCCGAACTCGATGAAGTTGAATATGAACGCTTCTATACAGAAGAAAAACCATTCGCTGCCGTCAAAGAATTCCTCACAAATAATAGATCCATGCTAAAATGTTAATTACAAAGATTATGATTATTCACTTCTCTGCTCCCATTTGGATATATCATGGAGAATCTGCTTGGCACTTTGTAACGATACCTGAGCAGGATTCAGAGATTATTTCTCGTCATTTTTCATCACTTCAGAAACCATTTGGTACGCTTCCAGTTCGAGTCTTGCTTGATGGTAGCGTTTGGTATATCTCTATTTTCTGGGACAAGAGAGCAAACCCATACCTTCTCCCAATAAAAGCGGAAATTCGCAAAAAGCAAAAAATCATCATTGGAATACAAAGAAACTTTACTCTCGAGATATGTCCAATATAATGCCAAAACATATTACTTTTTAATTATTTTTTATGTACTGAACTCACTATCCTGATATCTCAAAACCACATGATAAATATGGATTCGTCGATGAACGCGAAATCCGTATTGCCACAGGAATTATGCTGATCCTCGGGCTTTTCTCATTCTTCTTCGTTGTTTTCAAGGCAGAATTCCAGATTCCACTCATTCTAGTCAGTATTATGGTAGTTGACTTTCTCACGCGGATACTGATTTCTCCAAAATGTTCCCTCTTTGGATCAATAGTTCGACTCTTTCTCAAGAAAAAAGACGCAGTCTGGGTTGGTTCTCTTCAGAAACGATTCGCATGGACTATTGGTCTTGTACTTTCGGGTTTTACCCTCTATTGTATTCTTCTTCTTGGGGAATTTATTGCACCAGCTGCTGGCCAACAGATGGTAGCCGTAAGCGGTATATTGGACGGAATTCGGGCTAATATTGCGCAGGGATCACTTATCGTTATGCCGATGAATCCAACTATTATCGCCTGCCTTCTCTGTATCATCTTTATGTGGTCAGAATCAGTTGTGGGCTATTGTGTTGGTTGTTCGCTCTATGCTTGGCTCGTGCGAAAATGATGGATGAAAAAATATCCATGACAAAATTGTATCAATGGATCTTGTGATATCTAATCTCTATGACTACGAAACTTACTGTCTCAACTACTGTCAATAATTCCCTCGAAAAAGTTTGGGAATCCTTCTGGAAATCAGAACATATTGTTCATTGGTGCTTTGCTTCTGATGATTGGCATTGCCCCAAGTCAATTTCTCCAGAACCAAAAGTTTGAGAGGTTTTTGCGAATACATTTGCTGCCAAAGATTGGAGTTTTTCATTTGATTTTACGGCTCGTTATGATGTCGTGGAACCTATGAAAAGACTTGTCTACACCATGGGAGAGATGAAAGAATATTTTCTCGATGCTGGTCGTGTAGTAGAAGTAATTATTGAGGAAACTCCAGAAGGAGTAAAAATTACAGAAACCTTTGATGCAGAAGATGTTCACTCACATGATATGCAACTTGCAGGATGGCAAGCTATCCTCGATAATTTTAAGAAATATACTGAAACCCTCTAACTTTATGCTATCAAATATAATCAAATTTTTTCGCAAACAAGTATTTGTCTCTGCCTTTCTCGTAGCAGGTACACTCCTTGCTATTAAGCTTGTTGTTATTCCTGATTCTCTTGAGTTTATCGAGCCAATATCAATATACACCGCCCTTCTCTCTTCGGTGATATTTATCTATGGTTTTATGATTGCACCTGCCGTTGCAGAATACAAGGAGAGCGAAAGACTGCGTGTGGAGCTTAAATCAACCATCGAAAACATAATGTTGGATGTAGATTATTTTACCCTCCTCAAACAAGAACTCAATCCTACAATATTTCGTAAGAACTTTGGAAATCTTCTCTCATATGTCTTCGGACGCATTGCGGATGATACCCGAGGAAAAAGTCTCAATGAACTCATGAAAGGAACAAATGATTATTTGTATGAGGCAGAGGCAGGAGGCATCCCTGCAAATCATATTATCAAACTCAAGCAGGAGTTTTCAACACTCAGGAAAATTATTGGTCGTATTCTTCAAATTCGCGATCATGACAGTCTTCCTATGGTAGTTCATAATCTCAGGATTTTTATCACGATTTTTATCATTGCCACTCTCATGTTTCTCAATATTGGGAATACTTCCCAAGATACACTTGTATGAGAAATAAAAGAATGAATTGTTATCTTTATTCTTTCGTTCATCTATACGTATCTCTCGTTTATTATCTCAAGTCTTGAGAATCCATTTGATAAGCGCAATTTTAGTGGCTATATCGATATGTCTTTTCTAAAAAAATATGCCAAAGAAGTAGAGATGCACGGACAAACGGGAGATGTAATCTAATACTCTATGGATTTTTATTTGTATCTATCCGCATTGGTTGCAGAAATAGCTGGAACGATTTCAGGATTTGGTTCTTCCAGTATATTTCTTCCATTTGCAAACCAGTTTTTTGACTTCAGGACAGCACTAGTAATTGTGGCCATCTATCATATTTTTGGAAATACCACTCGCCTTTCGCTCACGTATCATCATTTTGATAAGCGGATTTTTCTCTTATTTGGTATTCCGAGTGTCATTGCTACCATCATTGGAGCATCCTTAGTAGAAAAGATAAAATACCCATCTTCTGAAGATGATTCTTGCGGTTGCTCTCATTCTTTTTGCGAGTTACTCTCTCTGGAATCCACGAATTCAAATTACTCCCACTCCATGGATGGGACGAATTGGTGGGGCATTATCTGGTTTTACTGCTGGGCTCATCGGTACTGGTGGAGTACTCCGTGGAGCATTTTTGACTCTTTTTCAACTCAGAAAAGAACAATATATCGCAACGATTGCGGCTATCACTCTCCTCGTTGATGCCACCCGTATTCCCTTGTATCTCGAAGGAGGATTTCTGGGTACACAACACTATGTACTCATACCGATTCTTTTTTGTATTGCGTTCATCGGGTCATATATAGGAAAGATTATTGTCCAGAGAATAGAGACCGAAATCCTCAGAAAAATAATACTCATAGCCATCATACTCATGAGTCTCTATCTCGGAATCCAAGGATATACCAGCCTCTAATTCTTTTTCAAAATGATCAAAAAAACACCAAAATTTTTCCTGAAAGATCGTCTCTTTCATCGTGAAAAGGTAGAAAAACTCTCAGATGAAATCTCTTCCGTATATACGTATTTTCAGCGAGATAGATTTATCCATGATGTTCTCGAAAGATTTGGAGAACTCGAGCTCAAGCAAAGAATCACTCACATAACAATCATACTCGGAAAGTACCTCCCGAGTGACTACCTTGAAGCCATACATATCATCAGGGAAGCACTCCCTCCGGAACTCGACAATACAAAACATGATGGAGATTTCTGAGATTTCATCTATGCACCGTATGGGGAATACATTGCTCTCTTCTGACTCGATAAGAAATATCTCGCTGATTCGCTGGATATGCTCGAAGCGATTACCAAGCGATTCTCTGCTGAATATCCGATTAGGGCTTTTTGGAATACATTCGAAGAAGAGACGTTTGAGAAATTTGTCGAATGGTCAAAGAATCCAAACTATCATGTCCGAAGACTGGTGAGTGAAGGCTCTCGTCCGAGACTCCCATGGGGCAAAAAAATCTGACTCTACTATACTCGGACAGAAATTTTTCTCGATGCACTCTTTGCAGATTCGACTCGGTACGTCACTCGTTCTGTTGCCAATCACTTGAATGATATTTCCAAGATAGACCCAGAATTTGTCCTGAGGAAACTCGATAAATGGGAGTCCTCTGAAAAACAAGAGCACAAAGAAATGGAATTTATCAGGAAACATGCAACGAGAACGATGAGGAAAAAATGATTGTAATTCCCATTTAACCATATATAATATTTCAGTTTATTTTCTCACTATTTTCTTATGGTAGAACTCAACTGGCTCGCGATTGGTGTGCTCACGATTGTACACTTCGCTCTCGGTGCTCTCTGGTTCGGTCCAATTTTTGGGAAGCTCTGGATGCGGATTCATTACTGAGAAAAACAATTTACTGATGCTGAGAACAAAAAAATGATGGAAGGTATATGGAAACTCATGATTACTGAACTCATAGCCTGTGGACTCATGGTGATTGCCATTGCTTGTCTCGTGGGCGCTATTCCTATGATGCCAGGATGGCAAGTGGGTCTCATGGCATGGATTGGATTCGTCCTCCCGATGTCAGTGAGCAATGTCATCTGGGGAAATGATAAAAAAGAACAAATGTGTACCAAGATTGCTCTGGTGACCGGTTATCGTCTCATTACCTTCATCGCGATCGGATACATCCTCAGTGTGTGGATCTAATCACTTCTCTCTATGCAGATTTTCACATCCACTCCTGATGATTACGTTGCTTCACTTCCACCCGACAGACAAGAAGTGATAGAAAAGTTGCGTACAGTCATCCGAGATGCCCTCCCCGAATGATTCGAAGAGACAATGAACTATGGTATGATTGGCTATGTAGTACCTCACTCACTCTACCCTGCCGGGTATCACTGTGATCCGTCACTTCCACTCCCCTTCATCGCTCTTGCAAGCCAGAAGAATAGTATCAATCTCTATCATATGGGAATATATGCCAATCCCGAACTCCTCAAGTGGTGGCAAGAAAAGAATGCAAAACAAAATATCGGAAAACTCGAAATGGGAAAATCTTGTATCCGATTTAAAAATTTTGATAGAATTCCCTATTCACTCATCGGTGAACTCTGTCAGAAAATCACCGTCGACGAATGGATTACTCTCTATGAACACTCCCTAAAAAAATAACCCTATGAATGAAATCGATTCCTACATCGCGGATTTAGAAAACCCTCTTGAACGAGAAGCACTTGAGAATCTCAGAAAAATACTCCGTGAACTCCTCCCTGGTGCGGTCGAGTGTATCTCTTATGGAATACCAACTCTCAAGGTTGGTGGCAAATGAATGGCTGGTTTTGCAAAGTTTAAGAACCATCTGTCATTCTTTCCTTTTTCTGGAAGTATTTTTGAGTATTTTCCCGAAGAGATGAAAGACTGGAAACATACCAAATCCTCTCTTCACTTCACGGTAGATAAACCGATTCCAAGAGAATTTCTCGAAAAGATGATAAGAAAACGGCTCGAACAATAACTTTTTCTAAAAATGAATCCATCATTCCTTCAAGTACTCCAAGACCGATTCGAGAATAATCCTCATCGTCATCCTGATATAGTATGGTCAGATTTGGAGAAAAAACTCCAAAACTCGCAAAAAATAAACATTCTCGAAAAGATGGAATCCACAGGAGGCGAAGTCGATGTGGTTGGTTTCGATACTGAGACTCAAGAATACATCTTCATGGATTGTTCCCGAGAGAGTCCAGCTGGTCGCAGGAGTCTCTGTTATGATCAGGTAGCACTCGATGGACGAAAAGAGAATAAGCCAAAAGGCAACGTCAAAGACATGGCTCGTTCCATTGGAGCAGAACTTCTCACGGAAGACGATTATCGATATCTCCAGTCACTTGAAGCAGTTGATCTCAAAACTTCCAGTTGGATCACAACTCCAGAATCTATCCGAAAGCTCGGATGAGCCCTTTTCTGTGACCGACGATACAATACAGTATTCACATATCACAATGGAGCCGATTCCTATTATGCTGCTCGTGGATGGCGATGAAGTGTATGGATATAATCCATATTGCAGATTACTTATTTTAACTTTTTTATCTTTACCACTATGGCAAAACTCTATATCAATCTTCCAGTTATAGATCTCCCACGGGCAACAGCATTCTACGAGGCAATCGGATTTACCAAGAATTCTGACTTCTCCAATGAAGATGCCTCTGCGATGGTATGGGACGATACTCTCTCTGTTATGCTTCTCACTCCTGGATTCTGTACGAATTTCCTCGGGAAAAAGACGATTTCTGACGCTCATGCTACCACAGAAGTTCTCAACGCTCTCCAGTTTGATTCTCATGAAGAAGTAGATAATTTTTTCAACAAAGCAACCGCAGCTGGTGGCCAGAAAACCATCGAAGCTTATGATCATGGGTTTATGTATGGTCGAGATTTCGAGGATCTCGACGGGCATATCTGGGAAGCATTCTGGATGGATGCGAGTCAGATGCCGAAAGAATAATAATATCCTAATATACTGTCCTATGTTCAAAAAATATCTCGACTACATCCGCGATAATCCTTATGGCTACTGGTTCAAACGAAAACCCTTCGGTTGGGGATGGACTCCTGTGAAGTGGCAGGGTTGGTTTGTTATTCTTGTGTATATTGCCCTCATCGTGATTCTCTCATTCAACAGAGAAAAAGCTATCCCAGGAATTCCTGATTCAGGAAGCAATTTTCTAACATTCGCATTGCCTATTATTATACTAACTGCTCTTCTTATTTTTGTTTGCTACAAGAAATGAGAAAAACCGAAGTGGCAGTGGGGATGGAAAAAATAAATCCAAAAATATTCTATATCCTTATATTATCTCGATGTCTACACCTTCTGACATCCTCGAATATGAATCCACACTCACTCCTTGAGAAAGGAGTATCTGTGAAGCTCTCAGAAATACGATAGAAACAATCCTTCCTGAAGCTACATCCAAAGTCTGGCATGGCCATCCTGTCTGGTTTTTGGATAATAATCCGATTGTCGGGTATTCAGCACTCAAAGATTCTGTTCAGCTCCTCTTCTGGAGTGGGCAATCTTTTGATGAAATATGACTGTCGAATAATGGAAAATTCAAGGCAGCTGAAAAACGATACACCTCTATCGAACAGATAGATACAGTGGAACTCGCTCGTTGGCTCGTAAAATCCAGAGATATCCAATGGGACTACGCAAACATCGTGAAAAGAAAATGAAAACTCGAGAGACTTAAATAAACAATCTTTTAAAAATACTTATCACTTACTTTTTTATATTATGATACAAATCAATCCACACATCAATTTCAATGGAAATGCTGAAGAAGCATTTCATTTTTACAGGTCAGTTTTTGGTGGAGAAATTACTAATGTCACTCGCTTCAGGGATATAGCAAGTGATGAATTTCCTGTATCAGAAATAGATGCTAATAAGATAATGAATATCAAACTTCCGATAGGAAATAATTTCTTGATAGCCAACGATGTTCCTGAATTTATGTGACGCACGAATGAGGATGAAAATAGAAGTAAGATATCTATTACTACAGGGAGGCGAGAAGAAGCGCTCAATGTATATCGTGGACTTTCAGCAGGTGGACAGGTTGAAGTTCCTATGGATGAAGATTCTGATGGATCATGCTTTGCGATGTTTCGAGATAAGTATGGTATCGAATGGATAATCGAATACAATGAGTAATCTATAACTTCTAACTATGCAAAATACGAAAATATTCTCGATGCCCTTCGCGAAAGTCTATCCACTCTATATCGCAAAAGTGGAGAAGAAGTGACGAACCAAGGCAGAGCTGGATGAGGTTATCTATTGGCTCACAGGATACGATGCTGAGTGACTCACTCGTGTACTCGATATGTGAGTTGATTTCGAAATATTCTTCAGGGAAGCTCCACTTCTCAATCCTGCTCGCACGAGCATCACTGGGGTTATCTGTGGCTATCGGATAGAAGAGATGGAAGATGGACTTATGCGGGAAATCCGATACCTCGATAAGCTCGTGGATGAACTTGCAAAATGAAGAGCGATGAAGAAGGTATTGAGAAGTTAAAAGAATTCCCTATTCCGTCATTGCGAGGCACGAAGCAATCCAGCTAATTTAAGGTATCAAGAAGGGTAGGTTTTGTGATTTTCGCATGAAAGATGTGTGAATTTTCTGAAAATAATATATCCAATAGATTGAAATAATATTTTTTTCTGGCATACTACGGCTACTTTATTTTACTATTTTTAAAACATGAAAGCATACCCTCTCATTGGTGTCATCGCTACTCTCGCAATTGTCCCAGCAATATTTGCTGATACAACTGGAACAGGAGCTACAACTTCTACTGGAAGCACGAGTACTGGAACCGTAACATCAACAGGAACTACTGCAACGGGAGTTACCTCTACTGGAACTATTGTATCAACTGGGACTACCCTTAGCGGAAGTACGAACACTGGAACTACAAGTACTGGAACCGTTGTATCAACAGGAACAACATCAACTGGGACTAGCACTCGATGCCTAGTTCAGTCTGGAGCAAAGATTGATCGAATTGCTGCTCAACAAGCATACCTTTCTGGAATGATACAACTTCTCTCCAGCAAAAAGACTGCATATCAAGCATCACTTACTCTCTCAGGATCTGGAAAAATTGTTGCAATCAAAACCGCAAATGAAACATTTCGTCTCGGAGTAAAAGATCTCCAAAAAACTCTCCGAGCAGCAAAGCATAACTTCAGAGATGATGTTATGTGCAAGAAAGTAGAGAAGGAAGGAAAGAGGTCAGAACAGGAAGATAGAAAGTCAGAAAAAAATGAGAAGAAAATTGAAAAATCAGTGAAAAAGATCGAAAAAGAAATCCGAAAGATTTCCAAGAAAATAAAGTAGTTTTCACTCCAAAAATTAAGGCTTAATGAACATTTCCTGGTAAGTCTTTTCCTGAGTTTCTTTCATAATAAAGCGGTTTATCCGCTTTATTTTACTTCTATGAATAAAATCTGTAAGAAATGTCAGGGAAAATCTATTCAGAAATTCCGAAAAATAGATGGAAGACAGCGATATAAATAAAAAGTTCTCAAAGAGATGGCTCATGGGATGGTGAATACAGATAAGACTACCTTTCTCTGACAACTCCAAACCCTTAGAGAGAAGTATACTACTGATTTCAGGAAACAAAATTGGATACAATAATCTTGAAGGAGAGGCATATTCACCCAATACGGGGGCTTGCATACAAGTCTCTCATCAGGAATTCATCTGTCTTGATTTCATACAAACAATACAAAGAAATCATCCAAACCTAAAGAAAACCCAATCTTCAATATTAGTAACAGAACAGAATGTTTATTCTCTCATCTTAAGCCCAAAATAAAACTGTATCGTGGACTCTAAAAAGAAAGAAGACTCAGTGCTAAACTGAGTCTTCTAAGGAAAGAGTAAATTGAGATGAAAATCTACCAACTTTTGTCTATAAAGCCTTCTTATAAGTGTAGCAATTAATTGAAAAGTGAATTTACAAGATCTTCATCACTGGAATCATCCATCTCAGCTTGAACCACTGCGAGGAGTACTTGGTAGCGAGTAGCGAGGCGTGTTGCATTTTTACTCTTTGCTGATTCGATTGCCTTCATGAGTGATGACTCAATACGAGCAAGAGTTGCTTCACGAGTATCAGCTGGAAGCTTTGCGATACGATCCTTCATGAGAGTTTTTAGTTTCTCTGTATAAATCTGAGACTTTTCTTCCATTGATGGTGCTTTTTTTGCTTCTTTCGTATTATATTCGTCCTTGTTCTCTTTTTTTACTGGTTCTACTTTCTTGTACTCTTCTTTTTTGTATTCGTCTTTCTTGTAGTCCTGTTTTACAGGTTCAGACTTTTTATACTCTTCTTTGTTTACGTCTGTAGCTGGTTTACTTGCCTGTACAGACTTCACCATTGCCCAGAACTTCCCACTATCAAGAATGATTTCTTCGCTAAAATTATCGACATTATATCCTTGTGATTTGAGCTTCTCGACAAATGTGCGACGTTCAGGTATTTCTTTACTGTCTTTGATACGCTTGAATGCTGCCCAATATTCACTATCACTTGTCTTCGATGCATCGAGATATGCTTCGAGAGAAGACATATCATACCCCTTCGTTTTGTACTCATTGTAATACTTGGTGCGCATAGCACTTGAGTCTTGTTGCCTTGCAAGGATAGCTTCCTTCGTTGGCTCGACGTAATTCGATCCCGCATGGAGTGAAGTTAAGCCAGTTGAGGCAATAATAGTGGCAGAAAGTGCCGTGATTGCAATTTTTTTCATTTTTGTATTGATTAGAGAAATAAAATGCTAGAGTATTATAGCACATTATCTATGTATTGACAAGTTTATTTTATTATGTTATTTTATTATATTTTTTACTTATGGGGTATTTTGAGTAGGATGATGGGGCGAATAAACTTACAAAAGAGAGATATAATTATACTTCTCGTCATTGCGAGGCACGAAGCAATCCAGTAGATAACTATTCAATAAAAAAAACTAAAAATCTTTAAAATTAAATCATTAGTACTATGGAAAGACTACTCCAATCAATAGAAAAATCATTGAAAGATGAAAACTGGTATTCAGCCCTTATCTTATCACTTATTATCCCTGATATATGTGGAAAATTTGAAGATACTAGCAAAATTTCCTCGAAAAGATATCCAGAATGGTTTGAAAAATATCTCGGGAAAAAATATAATTGATTCTTATCTGGTAATGATTGTTATGCGCTAAGATGTTCATTTTTACATGAAGGCTCAAATCAAATTACTGATCAAAGAGCTAGAGATGTATTGGATTATCTTGTTTTTATTCCAAATGGATCTCATTTAACTAAATTTAGCGGGTGCTCTTTTGGGGATCTTAAATATGATAACAAAGAAATTTTACAATTATCCGTATATCAGTTTTGTCAGGATATAATTGATGCAACTAGACAGTGGATTAAGATTACATGAAAGGATAAATCTGAAATACTTAAGATTCATGAGGATGGTTTTTTAATAGGAAATTGAATTCATATTCAATAATTATCCTTTTCACCGAAAAATATTCTGGATTGCTTCGTGCCTCGCAATGACGAGCACCATCAGAAACGACAGAAATAATCGAAACTATAAAATAATGAACCCATCTTCCCTCTTCCCCCACATCCTCATCAACACTGCAATCGCTGGATTCACGAATATGCTCGTCTGGTTTGCAATCACCTTCTGGCTCTATATCGAGACACATTCTGTCTTCATCACTGGGATGCTCGGAGGGATTTATCTCGTGCTCAATCTCTTCGGTGGTATCTGGTTCGGTTCTCTCGTCGATCATCATCGCAAGAAACCGATCATGCTCATGTCATCCGTTACTTCCCTCTTTTTCTATTCACTTGCATTTTGGATGCTCGCATATTTACCAGAATCTACATGGACTGATATATGGAATGCGTGGCTCTGGCTCTTCATCTGCGTGACGATGCTCGGAGTGGTGGTGGGCAATATCCGTATGATAGCCCTTTCAACCCTGGTAACTATCCTCATCCCCGAAGAGTGACGAGACAAGGCAAATGGAAAGATAGGAGCTGTGAACTGACTTGTATTCACGGTAGTATCAGCATTCTCATGACTTATCATCGGACGACTCGGGATGGATTGGGCAATAAGCATCAGTATGACTATAACTCTTCTCGTAGTATTCCACCTTCTCTTACTCTCATTCCCTTCTGAGTCACACCTCGATGAAGCACATGAAGATGACAAGAAGATTGATCTCTGATGAACGATACACATTATCGCAGGAATTTCAGGGCTCTTTGCGATGTTATTTTTTGCGATGTTCAATAACTTTCTCGGAGGAATATTTATGTCACTGATGGATGCTTATGGACTCTCACTAGTCTCCGTAGAACTCTGGGGAATCGTCCTAGCTCTCACGAGCCTTGGATTCATCATTGGTGGGATGATTGTGGGAAAGTATGGCCTCGGGAAAAATCCCGTGAAAACCCTTCTCATGGTCAATCTCATTATGTGGGCGGTGTGTATATTTTTCCCTGTCGTATCATCTATCTGGCTCGTGGGAATTGGATTCTTTATCTTCATGATGCTCGGTCCGATAGCAGAAGCATCTGAACAAACCATCCTCCAAAAAGTAGTCCCCCTCGAACGTCAGTGACGGGTCTTTGGATTCGGACAATCGATGGAGAATATTGCTTCTCCACTTACAGCATTTTTCATCGGGCCACTTACACAATTTCTCGTGATACCATGGCTTGCAAGTCCAGTAGGAAATGAAATATTTGGTGGATGGTGGGGTACAACTCCCGATCGGGCGATGGCAATTATATTTACCATTGCAGGTATTATCGGAGTAGTTGTTACACTTTCTGCATTTGTAACAAAAAGTTATAAAAGCCTCACAAAGAGATACGCAGAAGGATAAAACTTCTGTAAATGCAAAATGAATGAAAAAATACTTAGCTTGCAAAAAACTATCTCCTCATCCCAACCATCATTACCACATACACCACCCCTATTACCCCTGCTATCATGAGATAGGGTATGATTGAGAATGTAAAAAATGAACCCACTGAGAGAATCAGATATGAGAGCACTCCTCCGATAATGACCGAGAGGATATACGACACGATGAATATCATTCCACGAGTCCCGTTAATCGATGTGCGAATATTTGCTGGTAGTGCGCCGAAGAGAGTATAGAGTCTATTTTTCATATCCTCAACCGTACGCATACGAGTGAAGAATGCGATGATAGCACCAATAGCAAAAAAGAATACAACGGCACCAAAAAGTCATATCACCGAGAGAACCTTGCCTGATATATCTCTCACTATTTTGAGGATGCTTTCGATATCGATAAAGGTCACATGAGGACCAGATGCGGCGAGAATACTCCGTTTCCATACTTCGGTATCGTCTGCATAAGCCGCGACAAAGTAGGTACGAGGTGCATTTGCGAATTCGAGTGGATCAAACGAGAAATAGAAGAATGGACGGAAGCCTTCTCTGACTGATTCACGAATATTCGCAATAGTGAGCGTAATCTCACGACCTGATAATAGGAATGTGACCATATCGTCAACAGTAACCCCAAGACGAGAAGCAAAATCATCATCCATCGAGACTTCTCATTTTCCAAAAGTATCCTTTCCTTGAAGAATCTTGTTCTCGATAGCAGTGGTCGTGATGTTGAACTCTCGAGTAAATTCCCCATTTGGACGCTCAACACCGAGATGTTCGGCGAGAGTTTTTCCATTTATCCGATCGATGCGAGCTCGCAGGATATCATACATAAGTGCTCCGGAACCAATAATGGATGCAACTTTTTCTCTATCTTGTTCGAGGATATTGATGGCATAGATATTGGCCGTTTTACTTGCATCGATGACGAGTTGCGAGCGGAATGCGAGAGAGAAGTTCGCAAACACGAGGAAAAATACCGTCACAGAAACTAGCGATATCGTAATCGGGATGGTTGGAGTGAGTGGTCGCACTAGTGCTCGGATAGCATCATAGAAGTAAAAACTCTTCTCTCGGAGTCATCCGAATCTTCTGAATATGAACTCATAAACTTTCCCGAGGAGATATCCAAACACGAGGAAAAATACGCCCGCTCAGACTCCTACTGCCAGCGAAAAAACAGGGCTTCCAAAGAGGAGAACGAAGATGACGATACCGAGGATGAGAGGGATGATAGTATCAAGATGAGTAATTTTTTCTTTCGTCATTGCGAGGAATGTGCCTACTTCGGATAGAAACGGAGAATGGAAGTACTCTTGGGGTGAAGTAATACAGTGCCTCTGTCATTCTGAGGAAGGAAGAATCTGATCATTTTTGTCCTTCAGAGTAGAATCCTCCTTACGTCGGAGTGACAAAATAGGAGATCTTGCTTTTAACTGTTCTTCTTCGTCTCTGCCCATCGTCCACCATACTGGGAACCATGCCATCACGACGATGAGAGTGAGGAGAATGCCCGCATACGGAATTGCGCTCCAGAAAAAATGGAATTCACTCGCCTCTGGTATACGTTGTATCGACTCGATAATGATATCTGCGAATCCGATAGAGAGGATAAATGCCGATGGAAATATAAATCCATAGAGCATGAGGAGGAGAGCTTGTTGTCTCCGTTTTGTGAGTCAGAGTACAAGAGTCACTCGGAGTGTTCGTGCAAGACTCTCGAAAAAATTCTCATGTGCTGACCGGAGTATCACAAAGGCAAAGATACTAGAGACGAGGAGTATGAGCGTGATATAGTCTGTGAGTGTATCGACGATATCGAGCGCTTGCTCCGTTCTATCCTCATAGGTACGTACTCGGTAGAGTTCTTCTGGGAGTGTTTTTTTGATCTTCTCTGCAACGATGCTCGCACGTCACTCGTCAGCAAATGATATCATGAGATCATGATCGAGTCTTGATCCTGATGAGAGGAGGAGTGAACCTGAGATACTATCTGATGGGAGGATGATGAGATGATTCTCTGTCCCCAGTGAGAATCCGAGATCACTTGATTCGAGGATTTTTGCTGTTATCTGGAGATTGCGTCCATCGAGCGTGACAACACTCCCACTCGTGAATCGCTCAAGAAGTCATGGAGTGACCACAACTTGTTTCTGCTTGGTGAATCCTCCCCTTGAAGAGGAGGAGATAGAGGGGGTTTGCTCTGAAGCCTGAATTCTCCTTTGATAATTAGGAGGATTTTGTCCTATCTGTTCCTGTCATTGCGACGAAGGAAGCAATCC
>JAYRRZ010000051.1:0-27541 GCA_041909865.1 Candidatus Altimarinota bacterium
CTTCCAGAATCGGTGTCGAGTTGCCACAAAATATCAAAACAAAACGAAAAGTATATTGAATCCAGGGGGATTTTCACTATACTTTTTTTATGTCAGGAGAAAATCCATGAGCCTTCAGTGAGGCCAATAATCGCATCCGTGAAAAAGTCGAGAGAGAAAAGATGATTATCGAAGAAACGAAGGAGGATTTTGAAAAAAATAAAGAACGTATACGAAAGAAGAAGGGTCTCGACGTCTTTCAACTCAAAAGAAAGATTGAAACAGGACAATCCCTCGATGTTCTCAAGGATGCTATCAAGCTGGCATTTCACGAAGGAACTATCTCAAAGGATGCCTTTGAGAAAACGATGAAGACGCTTGATGGTGATTCCAAAGAAAAAAATTCGGTATATTCACCAATGCCGTCCGATAATATACCATTTTCACAGAATGAGTTTGCTCGTATGTTGGAGGAGGCAAAATTGTGAGAAAATATCCTTGTGGATATTGCAGGGATTTTTTATGGTTTTTTTGTCCAAGGAAGTGCTATTTTGGTGATCATCGCTTGGAAGATACTGACGGATTTGCTCTTTCTCCCGAGAGATATCCTTCAAGAAATGAAGCAATAAATTGTTTCTGTCACTCGCGAGGAGTGGAGCGGAGTGAAATAACATGGTAATCCAACCAAATAGAACAAGGAATTCCTCTGTATGTTTCTGGATTGCTTTGTGTCTCGCGATTGATAGAGCAAAATACTTCCGATTACCAACCCAATAAATATGCAACGATTTTTTGTAACATTTCCGCTGAATATCGATGTTGTTCTCTCGGATTCTGGTCTAGTAAATCAGATATCGAGAGTTCTTCGTATGAAAGAGGGTGAGAGTGTGATATTGTTTGATGGTGATGGTTCGGAGACAATATATGAGATTCAAGAGATTGCCAAAAAAACCATCCATCTCCGTGGAAAAGAGCGGTATTTTCCAGATACAGAACCAAAAAAGAATATTACGCTCTGTCAGGCCCTCCCGAACAAGTATGAGAAAATAGAATTTATTCTCCAGAAATGAATCGAAGTTGGTATCAAGAAATTTGTCTTCTTTCGTTCGGAGAGATCACAAAAACTCATGCTCTCTGATGCGAAAAAAGAACGATTTACCTTGATTGCAAAAGAAGCATTAGAGCAGTGTTGAGGGGTGATATTTCCGGAAATTATTTTTTTGGAAACCTTCCCAGAAGTGACTCCTGGAGCAAATCTTGTTCTCGATACCGTCGGAAAAGAGTCGTATGGGCGAGAGTTTTTAGACATACAAGATATGGTAGTTTGGGTGGGGCCTGAGTGAGGGTGGTCAGAAGGTGAGCGTACAAATATGAATGATTATGATTTTATATTCGTACATTTTTGAAGACGAGTCCTCCGCACAGAGACGGCAGGGGTGGTTACTGCATTCTCTCTTATATATCAATAAAATGGTAGTATATTTTTGGTATTTTTCCTCAGAAATCCCCATTTTTCTAAGAGAACACAATATATAGTGGTCTCTTTTTATTTTTCAGGATGCTCACTTTTTTTCTGAATAAAAATATTGAGAATTCCCGATATTTCCGCATACAGTAGAGGAATCCATGTTCACAATACATGAACAAATACACAATATTTATACAGAAATGGTTCAATAACTGCACAGTATTTTAAGTAATAGAGGAATAGCTTATAGATGAGGAAAATAGCGTACTGGTTTTTTAAAGTACATAAATATAGACAGAAATCAATCCCTATCTGCTCGCAGGATAATAAAAAACATGCTATACTGCCTGTGTCTTCTCGAAAGAGAATGACCCTTAACAAAACCCGACTTGCCTATCATAGGAAACTGTACTCAACAGAGCTTCCTGTTTGCAAATCCAAAAACAACTCTTTTCAAAAAGTTTTATACCAATACAAAAAGAACAAATAGTATCTGTATACAAATACAAAAGAGACAAAAACACACGGATGAGGGATCATACAGTGTTTACCAGAATCTGGTAGATAGTGTATGATCCCCCTCCGGGAAAGGAGGATTGAAACTTCCTCTCACAAAAAAGATTCGAAAGGCCAGTTGGGTCGATTTCTTCGGAAATCGCGAGTGTGAGAACTCACATTGACTATCGTCGCTTCACCGGATCAAAGCATCCACAGTATGAATGCACGATAGCTTCCAAACTGGCCTTCTGCTGTACCCACAGTCAGAAGGTTTTTCGTTATTTATCGGTTGAAATATTTCTTGATTTTTTTCAGATCTTCCCGTTGTTTGGCATTTCGGTTTTCCTCATCAAAAAAGACTCCAGGATAAACATAGCTTCGGGCTTTTCGTGCAAAGGCAAGTTTTCCTCGTTTTTGTAAGAGAAATGAGAGGATACAGTCTTCCGCAGGATAATACAGTCAAAGGGACTTTCCGATTTCGCGACATTTTTTTATACCACCTGAGATATCATAATCCTCCTTTCTACATGCAAAATTACCTCACCAGAAATAGAATGGAAAGATGTGTCTCAGGGGTGGAAGTCACTGAAGAAAGAATATATATGAAGCCCAATAGCTTCCAAGAAGAATCGGATATCCAGAAACGCTGTTCACGTGAGGAGTATTCAAGGGTTGAGTGATTTCTTCAAGCCAGGTCGGCACTACATAACTATCTCCATCAAGACAAGCAATAACATCTCAATGTGCTTTCTCGAATCCGTATTCCCGTGCGGGAATTGGTCCCGTCTCGTCAGAGAGATATTCGTAAAGAGTGACTTGAGAGTATTTTTTTGCGATATTGGCGGTATTGTCCGTACAATTATGGGCGATAAGGATTATTTCAGAAGCTTGCTTTGATTGATTCAAGATGGATTCGATACATTCTTGAATATGGGTTTCTTCATTATGAGCGATGATGAGAATGGAGGTTTTCATAGAGTCTTTTATTGATGATGATATCCGCTTCCCTTTGTTATCTGCTCAGATCGATATATCTGTTCCAGGAGTACGAGGAGCGCCAGAGAATGCGGCATAACAAAGTCAGAGATTTTGATGGTTTCATGAGGAGTATCTTGAAATATTTCGAGATCTATCCCATAACTCCCGCCAATAATAAAAATAATATCTTCACTTTGATTTTTCTGATGCTCGATCATTTCAGCAAACTTCATGGTGTTGAAAGATTTTCATCGTTCATCGAGGAGAATAACCTTTCCTTTTATTTTTTTAAGGGTTTCAATAATCAGAAACGTTTCCTTTACTTTTATATATTCGGGATTGGTGTGAGAAATTGGCTTGATTGGTTTGAGGAGAATGCTTTTTCCGAGGCGTTTCCCATATTCGGTAATCGCTTCGCCAAAGTGTTTGAATCAATCGGTAACAGCAAGAATGGTAATCATAGGATAGGGTGAGAATGGAGAAAAGAACCAAATTTTCTTCAGAAGTCGGGAAGTACTCTATGTATAATACTAGAAAGAGAAAAAGTCACAAAAAATTTTGACAGACAGGGTAATTTTTATACAATCTGCCCACGTGCCACCATAGCTCAGTTGGTAGAGCATCGGTTTTGTAAACCGACGGTCATCAGTTCAAGTCTGATTGGTGGCTCCAGTATTGGAGTTTTGGAATGAATTTTGGAATCCTGGATACTTTCCATCCAAAAGTCCAAAGCTCTCAGGTTTCAGAACTCTTTTTTTGTGGGTCGGTTCCAGAGCGGTCAAATGGGGAGGACTGTAAATCCTTTGTCTTCGACTTCGGGGGTTCGAATCCCTCCCGGCCCACCATAAAAAATCAAAAACTCCACGTATGTGGAGTTTTTTTAATGGAGATTACCAACCCCGACTATACAAGACTGATTCAAGAGTTGTATGAATACCTATGACCGTTTTTATAGGTAAATAAAACAATAAACCCCCAAATTAGGGGGTTTATTATAGAAATAGTTTGAATTATGCTTCGAGCGCTTCTGCAGGGAGCTCAACTGGTTCCGCAGGGGGAACATAGTTTGGATCGAGCGCCTTGAGAGAGAGACCAATACGTTTTGCGATAGAATCGAAGGTAATAATCTTCGCCTTCATCATCTCACCAACGTGAATTTTTTCTTCAATTCCAGCCATCATATCAGCAGGGATTTCGGAGAGGTGGATAAGACCAGAAACACCACCATCGAGCTCAAGGAAGATTCCAAATTGAGAAAGACGGAGAACGGGAGCCTCGATGATATCACCAACACGGTACTTATCAGAGAGAACTTGCCATGGATTCTGCTTCAAACGCTTGATAGAGAGAGATATCTTCTCACCTTCGATACCGATAATCTGAACGGTTACCTTGTCACCAACCTTCGCATGCTTGTGAGGATTGTTCACATGTCCCCAATCAATCTCAGAAACGTGTACGAGACCTTCCACTCCGTTGAATGTCACGAAGAGACCGTAGGTAAGGATACCAGAAACGTGTCCTTCTACAACATCACCAACCTTGATAGTCTTGAGAGCAACAGCGCGTTGTTCTTCGATAGCTGCCTTTTCAGAGAAGATAATCTTCTTTCCGCTTGGGTCAACATTGATAACACGAACCTGGAATGGTTTTCCAATGAGTCTGTTGAGATGCTCGAGAATTTTTTCTGGGTTGGCATTCTCCACACGTGGATAGTGAATTGGAGTAAGCTGAGAAACTGGGATAAATCCTTTGATTCCATCGAGATCAATGAGGAGACCTCCCTTGTTTGCTTCGTTTGGAACCACGGTAATGATTTCCTTGGTGTCAAAATTTGAGTGGAGCTTCTCGATGAGTTTTGCTTGGCTTGCCTTGCGGAGAGAAAGGTGGATAAGACCAGAGTGAGCATCATCACCGATGATGATAGATTCGATACGGTCACCAGCCTGAATCTCAGTAGTGTCATCAGTAGATGACTGCATGTGATTTCCAGTGATGATTCCAGTGAATTGACCTTCGAGGTCTACGAGAATCATCTTTTGATTTGATACAACAACGGTTCCAGCTACTATCCCGCCCACATTGTAGGATTGAATAGGAGCGGCGTTTTGCAATTCTTTTGCAAAATCAGACATAAGAAATAAAAAGTTAAAGAATAAATGGGGCGGCCAATGGGGCTCCGCACTCTCCGCCGTGCGCCGGCTCTCCTCATCTCGACTTGCCTTGGGGCAACTCTTGATTTCGGATTCTCGCCCCATGAGAATTCATGATTTGAGAGAAGATTGCGTACTATCTATTATTCCGCATATATTATGGGGCGGCCAATGGGGCTCGAACCCACGACCTCCGGATTCACAGTCCGGCGTTCTAACCAACTAAACTATGGCCGCCATTAATGCTTATTACCGATACCGAGACTTTTTAGACCATCAAGAACTGCTTGTCGTACTATTATTCGAGTTGGTAGAGGCAAATTATCACCAGCATCAATCTTGTTTCAGCCTCAAGCGTTCTCGTCTCCCGTTCATGAAGTCGGAGAAAGAAAACCTGCCAAAGCTGAATCGTTAGAATGTGAGAATGTTCATAATTTCATGACAAGAACAGTGAATAAGCCCGAGCAGTATATAAAAACTCACTCCTTTTGCAAAATATTTTTGTCTTTTCTTGTATTTTAGATAGAATCCGTCACCTAACTCCTCGTTTTTTCTTCGTAAAACATGAGATTATCCTCATTAAGATGAGGAAAATACGATTGTTAGTATCTGGAAATACTTCCCGATATTGTTCCAAAAAACATGTGTAAGTATCAAAAATTTTGTTCGTCAATAGATATTTCTTGTATATCGAACAAAAAATGTGCTATACTTTTTCTCGTGCTCCTAGAA
Organism: Candidatus Altimarinota bacterium; assembly: GCA_041909865.1. Taxonomy (GTDB): domain Bacteria; phylum Patescibacteriota; class Gracilibacteria; order BD1-5; family UBA2023; genus JABFSX01. Next base: position 5,809 of record JAYRRZ010000051.1, read on the forward strand.
TAAAGTGACACGATTCCAAGATCCGAGAGTTTTCTCGGCCGGAGGAATCACCCGACATCTCGCAGAAAGATAGTATAATCTTTCGTAAAGCAAGTTCCTCGGGTTTTATTCCTAAACATATTGCATGTATTCTTTTTCAGATAATGATTCGAGTGTTTCACTCAAGAATCAGGTTCGGGAAACAATCTTCTCCCTCCTTGGGAATGCTGGTAAGACATTCAATGCTGAACATACGTTCATCTATGCAGAGATATCTCTTCCTTGGTATCAAAAGATTGAAAAATTTATTCAAGATGTATGGACAACTCCGTATAAAAAGGTTATCGGATACCTCCTCATCATTTTCTCGGCAACACTTATTTCTCCATCAGGAACGTCATTTGCCGCAGAAACAGAAAAAACATTTATCGTCACGGCGTACTATTCTCCTCTTCCAGATCAGAATTTTTATCTCAAAGGAAACTTTGAGGCAGAAAAACGACTCAATGGAAATGGAACAAATGGTGCGAGCGGGATGCCAGTATTTACTGGAATGATTGCGGCTCCAAAGTCATACGGCTTTGGGACGCAAATTTTTTTTCCAGGACTTGGCGTTGGATCCGTTCAGGATAGATGAGGAGCGATTGTAGAGGCATTTGAAAGAGGACAAGCGCATGATCGTATTGATATCTGGATGGGACATGGTGAATCAGGACTCAAGCGAGCCCTTATCTGGGGGCGCCGAGAGGTCACAGGAATTATTATGTCAAAAGAATCCGTTCAGAACATGAATTCTATTGATCTTCAGGGGATTGATGTAGGACGAGTGGATCTCGGTCAGTTCAAGAAAGTGACTTCCAATGCTATCGGGGGGATATCATCTGATATTATTGCAGCATTTGCCGATCTCGGATATGCTGTTACAGGAAATGATGTCAAATCCATGATTATAAATTTTCAGCTTGATTATGGCGTCATTCAATCAAAAAACGATGAATGAGCGGGGAATTATGGTCCGAGAACTCGCGCGGCACTTGCTGTTGCCCATACAAAATTTCAGACAATTCAGTATGAAGAAAGTACTGCCATCGAAGCAGCCCGAAAACAAATGCTCGATGAGCACACAGCATGGGAACAACGATACTCGGTTGCTGTGAGTTATGTTGCCATGATTGGTTCCCCGCGAGTGGGAGATAGAGGCATGAATATTTCTACCCTCCAATCCCTTCTCCGTGATATAGGATTCTTCCGAGGGAAAAATAATGGTATTATGAATACTCCCACCCTCATTGCTCTCAAACGATATCAAAAATCCCGAGGAATTCCTCAGACAGGAAAACTCGATTCTCTAACAAAATCAGCTCTTGCTGATGACGCCATCAAGGCATAAAAAAAGACAAGGAAAATTCCTTGTCTTTTTAAATTTTTCCCTATAATTCATTCATGCGACGGATTCATCCAGTCATATTCGCCAAATAATTACAGAAGGTCTTTTACGACCTTCTTTCTTTTTTGCCTGGTTTTCGGTTTTTGCATTCTGAATGTAACAAAGAACCTGGTGTCCTGTCATTTCGACTAAAGCGGAGCAAAATGAAGACTCTCAAAATTATACTATAATCTAAAATATATTCTATGAAAATCATTTTTGTTACTGGCTGAGTACTCTCGGGAATTTGAAAAGGAATTGCCGCTGCTTCTATTGGTGCCCTCCTCAAAGGGGCTGGGTATCGAGTATTTTGTCAGAAGTTCGACGGATACCTCAATGTTGATCCTGGAACGATGAGTCCATTTCAGCACGGAGAAGTATTCGTGACCAATGATGGAGCGGAGACCGATCTTGATATCGGTCACTATGAACGATTCCTCGACACGGATTTGAACAAGTTTTCCTCATTTACGAGCGGGAAACTCTATGAGGAAATTATCCACAAAGAGCGCCGTGGCGATTATCTCGGAGGCACTGTCCAGATTGTTCCCCATCTTACGAATCTTGTAAAAGAAAAAATCAAACTTGGATTTGAATCCGCCAATGCTGACATCTCAATTATTGAAATCGGAGGAACGGTGGGAGATATGGAAAATGAATATATTCTTGAATCCGCCCGTCAACTTCGACACGAACTTGGCGAACAAAATGTCCGATTTGTACATGTAGCACTGTTGCCCTATCTCATGGCTTCCAAAGAGCTCAAGAGTAAGCCAATTCAACATTCTATCCGTACGCTTATGGGATATGGTATTTCGCCAGATTTTCTCATTGTCCGTGCGGATGCTGATATTCCAGAAGATATGATGTCGAAGATTGCCAGTAGCTCAGGGATGAAGCGAGAACAAGTCATCTCCGCACCAACCCTCGACACAATTTATCGGGTTCCTCTTGCCTTTGATCGAGAAAAATTTGGCGAACAAATCACCATGAGTCTTGGTCTCGGGGAGAGAAAGCCAGATCTCAAAAAGTGGAAAGACTTCCTCGCCAATATCGACGCATCAAATGATGTCATCCGTATCGGGATGGTAGGAAAATATGTCGGACTCGAAGATGCCTACTACTCCCTCAACGAGGGTCTCAAGTGTGCTGGGTTTGCTTATCGCAAACGAGTGAAGCTCCGATTCATCGAGGCAGAAGATATCGAGCGAGAATGAGTTGGACTCCTTGAGTGGCTCGATGGTATCTGTATTCCTGGAGGATTTGGAGATCGTGGAATCGAGGGGATGATCCTCGCGGCAGAGTATGCGAGAGTGAAAAAGATTCCATACATCGGTATCTGTCTCGGGTCACAGATTATGGCAATCGAGTTCGCGAGAAATGTCCTCGGAATCGTCGATGCGAGTAGTGAGGAATTCACCCCAGATGGAAAAAATAATATCATCCATATTATGGAGCATCAGAAAGATCTAAAGACCAAGTGAGGGAATATGCGTCTCGGGATGTATCCGTGCGTCATCCGCGAATGAACTCTCGCCGAGAAGGCCTATATTGCTTCAGAAACTCGTGAAAAGATAAAACCACCATTTACCGTCTATGAGCGACATCGCCACCGATTCGAGTTCAATCCAGTATATCGCGAACAGATGGAACAGGCGGGATTCGTCGTCTCGGCAACATCGCCAGATGGCATGTTGGCGGAAGTGGTAGAAGTCAAAGATCATCCTTATATGATTGCTACTCAGGCACATCCAGAGCTTATCTCTCGTCCGAATCGTCCACATCCGCTTTTTATGGGATTCATAGAGGCGATTGTCGCAAGAAGTACTGATGAGAAGAACTAATAAAATAAATCTCCCAAATTTGGGAGATTTTTAGTTGTATTCTCAGGAATTGTTCCTCAATGGGTTCTTGCTATATGGTTCTAAGAAGTAGATATACTACTGGTAGTATATATATGATAGAATAATTGTCAGATTCTTAAATCGAAATAAAAAATCCTCCTGAAACAGGAGGAAAATTGTTATCCGAGAATCGGGAGGAGTTCACTCTTGTCGTGGAGTGCCTGGATATCCGAGTATCCACCGAGACACTTGTCATCAACGTAGATCTGCGGTACCGTTCGCATGCCAGATTTCTGTACGAGTTCCATCATGACATTGGGAGTGTTGGTGATGTCGATTTCTTGGAATTCTTTCCCGAGAGAGTTGAGGAGGAGTTTTGCCTTCACACAGTATGGGCAATAGTCCTTGGTATAGATAGTAATCATAAAAGAATAGATTAAAAAATTATTGAACAATACTCACTCATGGAACACTTGTCATCCCTCATGCATCACTGACACGAGTATATCCAAGATTCTTGAGAGTATTCAAAGCGATAGCAGAGCGGCGGCCACTTCGACAATAGAGAATGATATCTCTGTCTTTTGGGAGAGCATCGACCTTTCCTGCTTCGATATCACTGAGCTTTACATGGATAGCTCCTGCAATATGTCATGCAGACCATTCTTCATCCTCGCGAACATCGACATAGATTGCTTCTGAGACTGGTGCTGGAGTGATGATTGATACGGGTTGGGTTGATGATGGTGTTTTTTCCACGGGTTGAGTTGCAGTATTTTGGGTACAAGAAGAGAGGACCAGGAGTACTGATGAGATAAGAAGAATCTGGATCATTGGGGAGAATATCACAAAACATTAATATATTATGAATTTGTAATATAATGTCAAAAGAAAAAATAGAATCAACCAACTTACTCAAGAATCGAGAAAATATTCCTCCCGCCCTCAAATATCCGATGTTCGATTCTCTCGAGTCATGCTTGAACGAATAACTCTCCGAGTTCATCGAGACCAAATCCGTGATAATATCGAGAAAAATCCCCGATTTTTATCTCGAAATCCCCATTTCATAGATGGCTTTCTTGATAGCGTTCCTGGGAGAGGAGATTCCAGTTGGTCATATAGATTCTTCCATTTGGAGCGAGGAGTTTTTTTGTATTTTTGAGAACCTGGATTCTGTCTTCTCTTGCCTCCAGATGATGAAAAGACGCCAGAAATAGAATGACATCATAATCTGATGCCGCCAAATTACCGATGGCAAGATGAGACATATCGAGCACTTGGAAGTGATTATCTGGATGAAGTTTCTGGGCTTCGAGGATCATTCCTGCCGAACTATCGATTCCTTGGTATCGTATCTCTCATCCTGCGTGTTTTTTCCATTCTTCGAGGAATCGTCCATTCCCACAGCCTACATCAAGTATAGAGGAGGCTTGGTGTTTCTTCACATCGGCAATAATAGTATCGAGCTCTGGCCAAGGATGATTTTTTCGGCTGTTCGAGAAAGTTGTTGAGAATTGGTCGTATGACAAATTATGGATTTTATTCAAGATATAATGTTGCAACCGAGTCTTCTCATCATCCGACTCGCTTTATGAGAACCGAAGAGTCGGGAAAATATCAAAAAATTATTCTTTCCAAGGCAATTCGATTTTTCTCGAGAGATTTTATTACTATCATACGTACACTTGGAAAAGACTTCTTCATGGTACTAATAAAGTCATCAAGACATGCCATTCAGAAACCCTTTGCAGTAGAGTGATTCTCGTTGAAGCCATGCTCTCGGTAGAATAGTTGCATGTTACTAGAAAAATGTCGGAATGCTCGAGCGGAAGTAATATCGATGATATAAGTAATCTCTGAATCCTGACTGAGACGAGATCGAATCATTCCTGAAAGATTTCAGCCTTCGTAATAGAGGGCGACCCTTTCAAATAATCAGTTTCTTACCGTGGAGTCAGTGACAATGGCTTCCATGTCTATCTCTTAGGAAATAATCGTTCAAGCACTTTGGTATTTTTCCTCCAATTTTTGTCTACTTTTACCCTGAGAGCGAGAAATACTTTTTTCCCGAATATTTCCTCAAGGACAATACGCGATTGTGTTCCGATTTCTCGTATTTTCTCTCATCATTTTCCTATGACGATGATTTTCTGAGAATCGGTTTCGACATTCAGATAGGCTTGGATTTTTAGCATCTTTTCGGTATTTTCTATGTTTTCTATATCAATGTAACAGGCATAGGGTATCTCTTCACCGAGTTTTTCGAAAAGCGCTTCTCGAATCGCCTCAGTGATTCTGAGGTCCATCGGCTGATCCGTATAGTAGTCTGAATCATAGAGATAGGGTCATTCGGGGAGGATATTTGCGAGAGTGGTTATGAGCTCTTCGATTCCTATCTTATTCACGGAATCAATGTGGAAATCAATATTTTTGCCGTGAAATCCTCGTGGAAGGTCTTGTTTTGTTTCAATTCGAAGAATAGGTTTTTTGATATTTTCAAGAACCGAATCAATTCGTTCATCTTCAATTCCAGATGGTCTCGTTGGGTCAATAAGTCGGAGAACGATGTCAGCTTCTCGGAGTCCAGCAAATGCTTCTCCGTTGATGAGAGTGTGGATAGTATTGGATTTCTGGCTTCCAAATTGCTCATGTGCATCTTCGTGAATACCTGGAGTATCGAGGAAAATAATCTGCATATTCCGATTCTCATCTGTGAAAATCCCAGGAATCGTTCTCTGGGTTGTTTGCGGGCGGTGAGATATGGTGCTTACTTTCTCTCCAATGATAGCATTGATGAGTGTGGATTTTCCCGCATTTGGGCGACCGATGATAGCGACGTATCAGACTTTAGGCATGATTTTTATGAGCGAGACGTTTTCGGATTTCATCAACCTTTTTCCGCATCATTTCAGAGGATCGAACCGGATTGTGAGCCACCTGAACATCGTTATTAAAAACCACTACTGGTCACTCTTTGCATCGACCTTGGCACAAACAGGATTCAATGGAGGCAATATCGTCAGAAAAATGATAGAATTCTGTATCTGAGATAAGACGTTTCTCGATAAAATCCGAGAAGCGCTCAGAACATGAGCGTCATTTACAGACTTTTATGGTGAGTTGAGACATATCGAGAGTATAGCAAAAAACAATAAATATCCAAAAATAATAGTTGTTTTTTGACAAAATATTGAAAATATGATATAATTTATGTATGAATGGAACCAATCCCTCTTCATCCCCGAATAAACTAAAAATCGGAATCACCAAACCGTCTGATTCTCATCATGTGGCACTTCTTGCACAGAGAGCACAAAGGCATATTTTACAAGTATTAAACAATTCCTCTTCAGATTGAATCATTGCTGCAGATTGACAGTTGGATTCTGAGAAGCTTTCGCAGTTCTTTGATTATTTCTTTCGAACCTTACCAAACAAATACCTGAATGTGAATCCACCTATTCAGTTTACTTGCTATCAAGTAGAAGATGATACCAATACGGCTCTTTCTCTATGAGGAGAAGCCAAGAAACTTATTGCGAAGTATATAGAAGGCTCTAGAGAAAAACCTTCGAGTGTTCAGCTCTCTCCAAAATGATACAAATCTTCACATACAGCAGGAGAGAGTCTATGAATATATATAGGTCAAGAAAGAATCGGGCATGTGCGTGCTCCCAAAGAGCTCCGTAATGTTCTTAATGTTTCTGTGCATTTGGTGAGTAGCAAGTTATACGAAATCTGTAGTAAATTAGAAAAACATAAACTGAAAGATAAAGCTAAAAAACTCGAACGTTTGGCTTATTGTGATACTTTGACGCAGATTCCAAACCGGAGAGCTTTTGAAGGTCAGGCAGATGCAATGGCGAAAGAAGGAGACTTCACATTCATCATTATTGATATTGATCATTTTAAGCAAGTTAATGACACACATTGACATCAAGCTGGTGATGATGCTCTTGTTTTTATGGCTTCAAGACTCAAAGAGTATTGCAATAAAAACGAGCCACAATGAATCTATGGAAGATTTGGTTGAGAGGAGTTTGTTCTGATGCTTCCTTATAAGGATAGAAGTCGTATTGAAACATTTGCAAATGGATTACGTCAATTTATCGCTTCGGAACCCGTTGTTAGTAAAGTTGTAAATCCTATCCAAATAGAAGTGAGTATTGGCGTTGCAGAAAGCGATGGGTCATCTCAGGATAATCCTCAAGAAAGACTTACCACCGCAAAGAGTCATGCTGATAAAGCTCTCTATGTAGCAAAACATCGATGAAGAAACCAGGTGGTAGTTCATAGTCCTGATATGGATGTAGAAGATCAAGTAGATTCCTCGACACCTACTGAACGAAGGCATTGAGCACGAGTAATCGACCAGTCTAAATAATATGAAAATAATGATTATAAAAATATAATTTGCTTTTTCCTTATTTTATTATATACTCCGCCGACATCTGGGTGGAGTCTCTCTATCTAGATATATGGTTTTGCATTTAGCCATAAAAATTGCAAGGAGGCATTCGTACCTTTCCCTTGTAGGATTGAGCGATTCGCAATAACTCTTAACCCCTTTCGTTTATGCGAAAAAATATTCACCCAAATTTTAAATCGGTTCAGGTTAGCTGCTCTTGTGGAAACAAGTTCGAAACCAAGAGTAGTATCAAGGATGATGAAATCCGTGTTGAAACATGTTCGCAGTGTCATCCATTTTATACAGGAAAAAAGACACTCCTCAAAACCAGCTCTGTGGACAAGTTCTACGCTCGTCAGAAAAAAACTGAAGCTCTCGGAAAATAACAAAAAAACCAGGTTTAACCTGGTTTTTTTGTGGAGTGATGTAAGATTTCAGGTGAGTTTTATCGTTCATTCGCATCTTGTGCATTGTCCATTTTTTCAAAGAGTTGCGAATTAGCATTGAGGTATCGATTCAGATTTTCCCTGAGTCGAAGATAATCATCAAGAAGGACCACAAGCATTATATGAATCGGGTAGGTTCTTCGCATTTCTTTGAAGGCCAAAAGGGCTCTCACTGGAGTTCTTTTTGCGCGAATAAGTTCATTTTCTATTTGGGTCTGTCTTAGTCTCATTTGGTTTACCCAATCATTCGTATTCTCTGGAATCTCGGTTCCATCTCCAGATCCCACCACTTTCTCGGTATTCATAAATACCGCATTGTTTTTCTCAAGATGTTCTTTGAGATAATTGAGATAGTGACTAAAGTGACAATATTGACGAGTAGAAGTATTCTTTATCTGTATTTCAATGGGAATATCAGAACTTTTTGGTGCTGTACAATATATCATGGTTTCTCGTATTTGCTCTAGCCGGTTTGCTTCGTTATTGAGCTTATTCGTCAGTTCTGAATTTGGTGTTGGAAATTTGCTTCGAATTTTTTCTTGGAGATCCTTGAGAATCAAAATCCTGGAATCGATTACAGCACAAGCAAACAGATCATTCATGACTCATCGGTATTCAATTCTAGCAATTTCGAGCGCTTTTAGCCCGTCAAGATTTCATATTCTTGTTGCATCAAGTTCCTCTGCTAGCATTCATCGAGTATCTGCAGCTACTACCTCTTGAATATGGGCATTAATTTTTGCTGCATTGAACTCTGGATATTCTGGGGGGGCACTGAGAGATCATCCTTCTTTTGAATTCATCCAGGGTTTGCTTGGTGCATCACAGTTAGTGGCAATAAGCGCTTTGAAATCCTCATAAGATTGAGGCGTTCATTCTTTAAGAAGTGATGACTCAGGAGGACCATCTGCAGCAAATAATGGACGAACCAGAAAAGTAGCAAATATTCCTGTACAGATGAAAAGGAGGGTAAATTTTTTCATGGAATTATACTGCTCAGATTCTATATATAATTTCTTTTTCTACAAATTCTCGTTCACGACCATACTTGAGACGTGAGAGTTCACGGAGGGCATTTCCGATAACGGGATCTCATTTTTCGAGCCATGGGAGTGGAACATTGAGAGAGAATCCTGTTGTTGGCTGTCCATCAACTGAGAGTTTGAGCGCTGCCTTGAATTTGTCCATATTGACGAAGTCTTGATCTGAATAGATGGGAGCAAATTGTTTTCCCATGATTTCAGCATCCTCAGGTCCTATCTTGTAGCTCATCATCGTACCCACGTTACCAAATATGGCGTCCTTGAGATTGAGTTGTGACTTGGTGAGGGCATCGGATTTTTGGAGCTGACCGAGATACTGGTGAGCAATCACGAGACCAAGACGGTATTTACGAGCTTCAGAGAGAATTGACTCAATGGAATCAGTTACATAGTTCTGGAATTCATCGATATAGAGGAAAAAATCTTTACGTTCGCTCGCCGCCATAGATTGTCGTTTCATCGCGGCAATTTGGATTTTTGATACGAGAATGAGACCGAGAAGGTTGGAGTTGAGGTCTCCAAGGATACCCTTTGAAAGGGAGATAAGGAGCATTTTCTCCTGATTCATGATATCTTCAATGTTGAATGCACTCTTTGTCTGTCCGACAATATTGCGCATGAGAGTATTGGTGATGAATTGACCAAATTTTGCAGCAAAATATGGGATGATTTCTCATTTTTCTCGTTCTCCCATTTTTGCATAGGTATAGTCCCACCATGCTTTTACGACCGCGTTTTTGAGGGTTGTTCGGCGTTCTCGTTGAAAGTTCTCATCCGTAAAAAGCCGGATGATATCAGTGATGGCTCCTCATTGAGGATAATCCATAAGAGTAAGACATCCATTGCGGAAATAGTCTTGGATACGAGGTCAGAAAATCTCATTTCCAAAGAGTTTGATCATGATGTTGGTAGAGTCAGCAACGACCATCTGCTTCTCATCGTCAGTGTTCGCTTCCAGCATATTGAGTCCCATAGGGCGAGAGAGGTCCCCTGGATCAAAATATACGAGGTCATCAGCTCGACTCTTGGGAATAAAATTAATCAAATCTTTGGAAAAATCTCCGTGTGGATCCATCACTGCCATTCCTTTGCCATTTCTGATGTCTTGTCGTGCCATTACCGTGAGGATGGATGACTTTCCAGTACCTGTTTGACCAATGACATAAAAATGACGGAAACGATCCTCGTTTTTTACATATATTGGGCGTTTCTCACCACGAAATACATTGTCTCCGATATAGAGACCTTCTTTTGGTACATTGATTGGAGCTTTGACTACCTTGAATCGCTGCCAGCGAATTTCAGGTTGCTTGTTGTACTTGCTATGAGGAAAATGAAATAACGTAGCTAGCTCTTCGCTATTGAGGACAGATGATTTTTGCCACCAAGCAAATTGACGAAAAATATAGTGTTCGAAAAGAAGGGAGAGCGATTTATGTTTTATAATCTTGAATCGATTGTAGGTTGGTGAAGTAAACTGCGAAAAAGCAGAGACGATGTTTTTGAGTTCTGATTCTGTTTGGTGCTCATCGTTTCCCGTGGTGATAATACGTATAGTTGCAGCATATCCCGTTTTTTTAACCTTTTCTTTCATGAGTCCCTCTTCATCGATAGGATCGTTCTCTTCTGAAGCATTGTTCTCTTCTTTTTTGAGAGCCTCCTCAGATCCATTGGCAATAATATCAAGAAGTGTTCCAAGCCATGTGAGAGGATTCCAGTGAAAAAAATGTTTCTTTCCAGATTTTTCTGAAGCGCGAATACGCTTCTTGACTCTATTTTGCCAATCGTCATCAATTGGTCTGAGGAGAATCTGAACACAGGCAGACTCATCAGAATCAAGCCTTCCAAGAGCCGAGAGAATCGTGTTCATACTATCAGTTTCGAGTTTTTGATAGGTTCTGATAGGATATTCTTGTGGTTTTTTGAGCTTCATGATTTCTCCACGATATACCTTCCGGTTTGCAAAGATATTTACTTCTTCTGTTTCCTCGATGAAACAATCAGGATAAAATCCGATAATCTGTTTTTCAACGAGGAGTTTCGCCTTTCGGGGAACTACCATATAAAAATAGATTTCTTCTCCATGGGCCACATATTCGAGAGAAAGATATTCTTGACCAAAAAGCCACCCACTCACGGTATGGGAATAGAGCGATTTGAGACTCGCAAGCAGTTGTTCCATGATGGATATCTGTTCTCGAAAGTCTTTTACCGTTTCCTTTTTCTCATCGCTATCACTGTCTTTTCGGGCAATAATCACGCGAAGAAATACCATATCAACAGAACGCTTGAAGGCAATCTTTCGGCGAGCCTTGACATAGAATATCGCCATTACCAGAAAAACACAGATGCAGATATAGATAAATTCAGCGGTAGACATGGGTGTTTATCCCTTTAAAATGAAGAAACGGAATAACGTATGACTTGCTACCAATAGGAGAAAACCGAGAATAATGTAGAGTACGATGTTTTTTGCCTTCTTGAGTTTTTCTTCATCTCATCATGAGATGAGTACCAGCCAACCTGCGTATATAATAAGGAGTACACACACCACCGCAAGAAAACCATTGAAGAAATTTACTATTTTTCCGATAATACCAATTGATGCCGTGAGGTCCTGCTGTCTAATAGCACAGTCACCGATAGTAAGGAGACCAGAGAGAGCTGATTTGCAGTCAGGTCTACCATAGATGGCCTCAATAATTGCTTGGGGAAGCTTGATAAGGATAAAGCCAACAATAGAGTAGATAATAATATTTTTTCATTTTTTCATCTTCTCTTCATCTCATCATCCCGTTACCATGACATAAAATGCATAGATCATCATAGCAAGGAACCCAAATGATGCAAGCATAAGCATGACACCGACAATGGGAGAGAGAACATTTGTCCAGAATTGCCAACCGAAGAAACTCCCTAATCGTGAGTCATCACGAATAATGAGAGTATTCCATACTGAGAAAGCAATCTGCATGATAAAGATTCCAGCACTCGTCCAGATAATGTTTCTCCGCCAAGCCAAAGTATCTTCATCGTTCGCATTAGAGAAGAGTAGTTTTATAACCCCATATATCAGAAAGAGAATGGCAATAGCGATAAAGAAATTCTTGACCTGAAAGGCAATATAGGTAAATGATGCCAGAATTCATTCTCCCCCATCCAGATCGGGAGTAAAGAAAAAACTCTGAATTGGCCCGATAAAATCGTTTAATTCAGGACTGGAATTACCAGTACTGCCAATATCAATATCTCGCACGTTTACCATGTCCGTGACATCAGCATAACTTACTGGAAGAGTAAAGGAGAAAAACGAGAGAAAAAGAATGAGAATTTTCCACATAAGAAGATGGATAGTAATTCATTCCAGTATAGCGATTCTTTAGAGAAAAAGCAAACATTCTCATACGAAAGGTGAATCGGTTGTATTTTTTTGGTTTTTTTCTATACTCCGTGGTAAATACCTAACGTTCCTTTCATGCGTATTGGATTTTTCTGAACCCCGAATTTTGCAGCAAACGTTCTCCGAGATCTTGTCTCAGAATGAGATATGGAGGTAGTATTTGTTGTGACCAATCCTGATAAGCCTGTTGGTCGGAATCAAGAACTCAAATCGAGTCTAGTGAAAGAAACCGCAAAGCTCTATACTATTCCCGTCTTACAACCGCAAAAAATTCGAGGAAATAATGAATTTCTCGATATTCTTAGGTGATATATGTGTGATTACTTTGTTGTCGTCGCTTATGGGAAAATCCTTCCCGTTGAACTCCTTGAGATACCAAAAATGTGCATCAATGTTCATGGTTCTATTCTCCCGAAGTATCGAGGAGCCTCTCCAATACAGGCAGTTCTACTCAATGGAGAATCGGAGACGGGAGTGACTATTATGCAGATGAGTGAGGGGATGGATGAGGGGGATATTCTTATGATAGAGCGGATATACATTGATTCAGGAGAGACTTCGGACACACTTTTTCAGAAGTTTGAGGCCATCTCAGGGAAAGCACTTATCCAAACACTTCGATGAATTGGGGCAGGTCAAGTACATCCAGTTGCACAAAATCACAGAGAGGCAACGTATTGTACAAAAATCGAAAAAGAACATGGTCTCGTGAATTGGTCACTCTCGGTTTCTCATATCTATCATATGTGGCAGGCATATACTCCTTGGCCAGGGATTTTTACGTACTATGAAGGGAAGCGATTGCTCTTAGAAAAAGTTTCTGCAGATTGTCTTTGCGAGGAACGAAGCAATCCAGAAAAAAATAGAGAATTACCTCATGGTAGCTGGATTGCTTCGCAAGCTCGCAATGACGGAGAGATGAGAGGAACGGTTGTCAAGCTTCCTGATGGGGGTGTGTGAGTTATTTGCGGTAACTGAGTATTGACTTTGGAGCAGGTGAAGTTAGAATGAAAAAAATCCCAGAATATTCGAGATTTTGTGAATGGGAATCAGAAATTTATTTGAATAACATTATAAATATGAACCAAAACCAGCAAGAGTTGGGGGAAGAATATGCAAGTGATAGAGTTCCCCTCGGACAGACTATCACAATACTATTTGTATGACCGATTTTGTGTAGCTATGATGCTATTAGAGCCCTACCATATACTGCTACGATTCAAGCCTCGATTCAAGCATTACTTCTTTGTGTAGGTGAGGCACCAAGTGATGTTATTAAGGCACTTGACGAAGCAATTTACGAAAGATGGATGAATTTTCTGGATCACTAACCCCTCTTTTGAATTATGTCCACCCTTTTTTCAAAAATCATTGCTGGAGAAATTCCTTCGTACAAAATATATGAAGATGAGCATGTATTTGCTTTCCTTGATATTTTCCCAGTAAAGTCAGGACACGTGCTCATTGTTCCAAAAGTTGAAGTGGATTATTTCGTGGAGGTTCCTGAGCCGTACTATTCTGCAGTGTTTCAATCTGCCAAGAGAATCAGTCAGGCTATCCAGTCTGCTACGGGATGTCTCAGAGTGTGCGCGGTTATAAAATGATACGAAATTCCTCATTTTCATCTTCATCTCATTCCAACCAATCTGGAATCAGATCTTGATGGTATCCATCCAACGCGTGCTTCTGATGAGGACCTCAAACGTATGCAGGAAAAGATCTTCTCATTTCTCTAAAACTCCGGACAATGACTTTTTGAGTGAAGAAGTTCTTGAGCGGGAAATGAGCATGTGTCGAGAACTATAGTGGTAACGATGAGGTTGTATTTGGAAGAAAAGATACATCATGCAGAGTTCCGTTCTTGCTTGAGAAACTTACTACCGAAATATGTATGAAATGAGCAAAAAATTTCACGTTACATGAAATCTTCCCATTCCGTTCGTAGCTCACTTCAGTCGAAAGATTGAAACCCGAAAATACTATTCTTAGATTTTATTCTTAGCCCTCGACCTTTCTATGTGGAACATAGCCCTCAATACCTTTCGCGAGATTATTAGAAATAGATTCTTTTCTCTCATAGCATTCCTCTGAGCCGTATTTCTCTTGCTCTCGATGGTGCTCGATACACTCGCTCTTGGAGAGATCAGGCGGGTGTTGTTTGATTTTTGACTTTCATTTATCGAGCTTACGGGTTTTGCTATTATCTTAATCCTCGGTGGAGGAATGATTGCTCGCGAAATTGATGGGAAGACAATCTATCTCATGCTATCGAAGCCAATTGCTCGTTGATCTATCGTAGCAGGAAAGTTTCTCTGATTTGCCTCTGTTATCAAGCTGGTTCTTTTTATTGAAATGGGAATCCTTGTTTCGGTGCTTCTCTTCAAAGGCTTTGTTCCTGATTGGATTTTTTTCTTGGCAATAGTTGGAATCTATCTCAAGCTTCTTTCTCTCTTGGCACTTATTCTTTTTTTCTCAACATTTGTCTCTCCTATGATTGCCATGTTTATGACCATAGCAAGTTACATGATTGGTCATAGTGGATACGTTATACTTGAGGGGGCTATCCAGGGAAACAATCTTGTCATGCAGTATTTTGCCAAGGCGGTGCTCATGTTTTTTCCGAACCTTGAGAGCCTCAATCTTAAGAATTATGTTGCCACAGATGCGCCGATTCATGTGATGAATTACTTGATGGCATACGGAATCAATATCCTCTATATAGGTATAATACTGTTCTTTGCCATGAAGTTGTTTGAACGACGAACTTTTGATGCTGTGTAGGTATGGATGAGTTCTATCCTCCAGAATACATCCTGGGTGAAGTTGAATTTTTTGGAAAAAAATTCTTTGTGTCCCCAGACGTTCTCATTCCTCGACTTGAAACGGAGGGGCTGGTTCGTAGGGCGAGACACCTATTGAGAGAAGAATCAATCCAAACGCTCGTAGATATTGGAACAGGCTCTGGAATAATCGGGATTTCCTGTGCCGATTTGGTTGCGGTCACGACGTTTTTTGATATTTCCCCGAAGGCACTGGAAGTCGCAAAAAAGAATTTTCACAAACATTTTCCAGATAAAAAGGCAGCGTTTATTACTGCGGATTTATTGGCAAAGTACCAATATCAGAGCAAACCCCCAGTAACCCTCACTTCTCATGGGGGTTCCGAAACCAATCCACTAATCCACCAATCCACCAAGATACTCTTTCTTGCAAATCTTCCCTATATCAAGCATGGTGATTGGGGAAATATGAGTCCCGATACTCGCCACGAACCAGAACTTGCTCTTTTTTGATGAGAAGATACTGGTTTTGAGTTGTATGAAAGGCTTTTTTCTCAGGTACAGGAAAAGGGAATCCATGGAATCCTTCTTATTGAATTTGGATTTGATCAGCGAGAAATAGCAGAAATAGTACTTTCCAGATATCCATGGGAGACTACTTTTTTCCCAGATTTTGCGGGAATTGAGCGTTTTGCTGAGATTCGGTTTTAGTGAGAAGAATAAAAAATACCAGGAACAAATTCCCGGTATTGTTTTGATGGTATAATTATTTTGAAAGAGCTCGGTAATACTCACGAATAATCGCCTTCTCACGAAGTTTTCTCTTGGAAACAGTGCGAGAGTGAGTCTGAGTAGACTTGAGACGATTGGCAGTACGAGTCTGGAAAAATGCCTTCTTGTAGCGGAGGATAAGCTTTTCGTTGGTTTCACCTTCTTTCTTGATAGAGTAGCAAATCATGAGGGATGAGGATAGAGAGTAAATTAAAACTGGGCGGATATTATCAAAAAGATGATAATTGTCAAACTTTTTTTCGTGGAAAAATAGGGAGAATACTTGCTTCTATGAGATTCTTGTGCTACTCTGAAAGAGTCATACCTATATACAAACAAAAATATATGCACAAGGATCCGCTCTACGAATACGAACAAGGGCTTTTACAACAACAAAATCATACTTCATCTTTTGGAAGAAAAATATATTGAGGGATAAAGATTATGGTTCTATATCTTACTCTTTCTGGAACCATTTTCTCTGTTCTTATGGGAGCCCTGAATTTTGGTGCGTATAGTGCGCGGTTTCTTCATTGGATTGATCCATCCACGCTTAATACCATTAAGAATGAATTACAGTCTGTAGTTTCTCAGTCTAGTATGGAAGTCCATGCTTCTGAGGTGTCAGAAATTGATCGGCAAGACCCAACCAAGATCTTAACCGAAAAAATTGCAGCCATTGATCCAAGCATGGTATATAGTCGTTCGTATACAGCAGAGAGACTCTTAGGAAGTATTTCTGATGGAGAAGAAACGGTTACCTTTCAGGTAACTCCATATGAGAACCGACTCATTATACCAAAGATTGGAAAAAATATTCCACTTATTGATGTATTTCATCATCAAGATGAAGATTATGAGAAGCTCGAGGATACCTTTATGGAAGAGTTAAAAAAGGGAATTGTTCGCTATCCATGAACTGCAAAGCCAGGAGAAACGGGAAATGTTTTTATTTTCTGACATTCGTCGAATTATCCTTGGATTCAGAGTGAGTACAATGAAGTGTTTGCTCTCCTCGATCAACTTGAAGCAGAAGATGAAATTATTATCTTCTATAATCAAAAAAAGTTTGTCTATCGTGTCACTGATAAGAGTATCGTAAAACCTGGAGATGTAAAAACCCTCCGATCTCGTGATCAGTCAAAGAAAGAAATTTCTCTGATGACATGTTGGCCAATTGGTACCACCATTGAACGAATCATTGTATTTGGTCAACTGAAAGAAATTAATCCATAATCTTTATAGTATGAATTCCAATCTACAATTTCTTTACAATATCGATAATCTTTCTCTTTTTTCTGCCGGTATTGTTTCGAGCGTGACAGCTCTAATTGCTTGAGTTTGTATAATAATTCTATTAAAACTCGTGTTCTCGTATGTTTCGGGATTTTTCCTGATTTTACGAGATAAGCAAATTATCAATGAAAAAAAACAAGTTCTTGGAGATCTCATACTCATGAAGGAGATTCAGACTGAACTTGAAAAGGAAATTGAACAAGCAGCGTTAAAAGCCACCTTTCAAAATGGCTAAATTGCCTCAAAAACAGGAAGCCTTTTTTATTGCTTTTTCAGCATTCTTGCTTATGATACAGCCATTCTTTTTTGGAATGGCATTTTATTTTCTTATTTATTCAACCTATGAAAACCGCCTTGCAAGCACGTACTGGAACAGTACTTCGAATTAATGGAGAACTTCTTCTGGTAGTAAAACATGAAATGCGCCGTTGAGGACGCGGTGCTACCAATGTCATGATGCGCCTCAAGAATCTTATTCAGGGAAATACTGCAGATCGTGTTATGGATAGCGAAGAAAAACTGGAAGATGTAACACTGGAACGAGCAAAGGCAGAGTTTCTCTACCAGTCAGGTGATGATTTTGCATTCATGAACCAAGATACGTATGAGACGGTTGAGCTCCATGTAGACGATGTTGGAGATGCTGCTCTCTATCTCAAAGAGGGGCTTATAGTAGATCTTCAGACATTTGAAGGGAAATTTATTGGTATTGTTCTCCCACTGCGTGTTACTCTCAAGGTAATTGAAGCAGAGCCATCAGTAGCAGGTAATACTGCAGATGGAAAAGTGGACAAGAATGTTACTCTCGAAACTGGTCTCGAACTCCGTGTTCCAGGATTTATCAATCAAGACGAATCCATTGTTATCAATACTGAGACTGGTGAGTATCTGGAACGAGCAAAGTAATACTCCTATGAAGTTACAAAAAAATCGAGAAGCTATGTAGTTTCTCGATTTTTTTGTAACTTTTTGAGAGGGATATTTGGTAGTTTTGTAGAGAAGAGAATGTTATGACTTACTGGCACTATTCTGAAGCCGCTTTTCCTTTGTTTCCTCCTTCTTCTTTTCTTTGTACGTCTCCTGTTCTTTGCGGTATTTTTTCTCTTCTTCGGTAATCTTGCCCGCGTATTCAAAAATCTTTTTTTCTACATAATCTTTTTTCTTGGTGTATTTTTCCCGTGATACCTTGAGTAGCACTTCTCGTGATTGTTGAGTTGGTGTATCAATTCGAGAATGGATAGGACCATAGGTGGTAGCAGAAAAAACGGGTGATGGCATACCATCAATGAGAAGCTTGGTATAAATATCGTATTTTCGGAGGTTGGTGAGATCTTGTGGTACGATAACATTTTCTCATCCAAACACTTCGGATAACTCTACCGCGTCATGATGACCAACCTGGAATGACACCAGAGAACCAACATTTCCAAATACTGCTCCCTGAACCGTTTCGGCCATCTGGGCAATATACTGATTTGCCATGGTAAGAGAGAGCTTATATTTTCGGGCTTCAGAGAGAATAGTGGCAAATGAGTCAGTAGCAAAGTTCTGAAACTCATCCACATAGAGCCCAAAATCGATACGTTCATTTTCGGGAATATCCGCACGAGTCATGGCCTCAATCTGGAATTTGGTTACCATCATGGCTCCGAGGAGTGCTGAGGCATCTTCTCCGATTTTTCCTTTCGAGAGATTTACGATAAATATCTTCTGATTATCCATAATCCATCTGAGAGAGAATGGATTTTTTGGTTGTCCGAGAATATTGCGGAGAATCGGCGAAGAGAGGAATTGTCCCACTTTGTTCAGGATGGGATTTACGGCTTCACTCATCATATTTGGACTCATCTTTTCGAACTCATTGGTCCAGAATTGTACGAGAATCGGATCACTGATCTTGCTGACAATTCTCCGACGATACGACTCATGTGTGAGAATGAGAGGAATAGACACGAGAGTGGTATCTGGTACAAGGAGGAGCGTCATAATCGTATTGCGGAAAATATGCTCAAGTCGTGGTCCCCAACTCTCAGCAAACATTTTTTTAAAAATCGAAACAAGTCCTCCTGCTACAATTGGTCGGAGTTCTGGAAGAGGATTATCGAGCATATTGAATGCTATCGGATACTCTTGGTCGGAAGGATCAAAGAGGACGATATCGTTGGTGCGAGATCTTGGAATATTGGCAAGAATCGTATCTGCGAGATCTCCATGAGGATCAATGAGTCCTATTCATCGTCCAGAAAGTATATCCGAATAGAGCATGTTTTCGAGGAGAGTCGATTTTCCCATTCCGGTTTTTCCGATAATATAAATATGTCTTGCTCGATCTATCGGTTGTATTCAGAATCCCTCGGATGTTCCACGAAAATTGGTGATTCCAATAGGAGTATTTGGTTGCTCTGCTTTTGGTAAATTGTGAGGTGGCTCAAATTTGCGAGTTGTTACCCAATTTACTCATGGGGTTTTTACATAGAGAGTTGGAAGATGGATGAGTCCAGCAAGTTCTGTGACCGAGAGAATATTTCGATACTTTGAGAACATAGTCTTTATGGCTCCGTATGATTGTATCTTGGGCCGAGAGAATATGAACTTCTCACCGTTTGGATGAGAAAATATCTGGAGAGAGTTCGCAAGCTCTTGAGTGTTTGATGTGGAGATCTTCGAAACGCCTACTAGAATTCTCGTGGCATATCAAAAATTCTCAAACTTTGTTTCGGTTTTATCATGAGTATTGGTGGTGGAATATTCCGTATGTTCACTTGAGTCTATGAGAAAGCCGAGAATCTTTCCGAGGAAGATAATCGGAAAGAGAAGAATCTGAATCCAAGACCAATATTTGAGAAGAGCCTCTTTTAAGAAGGTTGGAATAAGGGGATTGATAATTATTTTTTCTCTGATTCCATGTCTCCAGGTACGATCCGCTAGAGGAGAAAAATCACATCGAAAGAATACAATATCTTCCTTCTTGTATTTTGATAGCGCGGAAGTAATGCTTGAGAGCGGATCTATGGATTCTTTTTCCGTCCGATCTTTGAGATTGATATAGAGTTTAATGGTTTTTTCTGAAATATGGCTCACTTTTGCCTCTTGAATCTGAAATAATGATTCAGTTGGAATCATCGACGAGGTTTCAGAGATTTCTATATCAGGATAATGAGCATAGAGTTGGCTTTCAATAAAGTTCCGATGCTTCTTTTGAGTTTCAAGGAAAAAACGGATTTTCCCATTATTTGCAATAATGAGGAATCGAAATATTGGGGATTGATGTTTCCAAAAAAGAGAGCGCCGGTTCTTCTCATGAACGGTATCATGAAGCGTCGCCAGCATTTCGCGAGCAATGAAGACTCATTTTTCGTTTGCACGATCTACCGCGATTTCAAGAGTGATGAATGAGGGATTTTTGGTCATTGTGTCATGAGAAAATATCTCACGGGTTACATATTGGAGAGGCTAACACTCGTATTTATAGAGATAGTCGGGTCGTCATTACGGATTACTCGGCGTTTTCCCCAGGCAAATCCAAGGGTGAGTTGGAGTCGGGCATATGGATGAATAAAGGGACTTATCGCAGAAGTTCCAAGAGTATCAGGTGCTGACCATGATTTCCATGGATCTTTCTGAGGATATACACTAAAAGTAAGTTTTTTTACGTTTATGCTATCAGGAAAAAGATCTACCCATTCAGTTCCAGATCCAGTAGCAATATGGGAATTTAGTGACGCTATGTTGGGGCCAGCACATCGCCAATCAGGATGACATACCCACGTATCAATGATTCCATCAAATGCACCAGTGTGTCCAACCGTATTGGAATGATCATACCCAATATCTTTTCCAACCAGTTTTAGTACTTGCACATTTCCAACACATCCAGTATTGGGAATTCCTGTTGAAGTGAGTGAACAAGTGATAAGAGATCCTCCAGAATAAGCATTCGGATCTTGTTTTATATTCCACCTGAAATACGTCCGGGTATTCGTATCAGTATTGATAAGATAGAGTTCCGGAATACTTCCAGAAAGAACCGTAGGGGCATCTCAAATATCTTTATCATCTTCATCATTTATAATACTACCATCTCCGTCTTCATCTCCAGGGATTCCACCATCATTATCAGCATTTCCATTGTAGTCCATATATTGAAGGAGGTATTGGCCAAATCGTTGGTAGGTTCATGAATTATTTAACCCAGCTGCTGCTGTATATGATGTAGCATTGTATTGTTCCAGACATCATCCAGTTCCCATAACTCCACCATTATTACTTCGGCAATAATAGAGCTCATTTCCATAGGTCGAACTACCAAGAATTCCACCATTTCCATAATTCCCCAC
>JAYRRZ010000052.1:0-2034 GCA_041909865.1 Candidatus Altimarinota bacterium
CTTCGACAAAACAATTAAAGAAATATAATGTAGCCATAAGGATTATTCCCACCCAACAAAAACACAATTCTCTTTATATTCCGAGAACCCATCATATAACTTTGGTTCCTGACGAGGACTTCCAAACCCGTTTAGATTGCCACTAACACTCTCCAGCACCACAACCCTCGGGCCTTCCGGCGTTGGTCCTAAACAAATAGAACCTGTAGTATAAGCTGCCCAATCCCCAAGAGGGTT
Source organism: Candidatus Altimarinota bacterium (assembly GCA_041909865.1). Lineage (GTDB taxonomy): Bacteria > Patescibacteriota > Gracilibacteria > BD1-5 > UBA2023 > JABFSX01. Next base: position 238 of record JAYRRZ010000052.1, read on the forward strand.
CAATCCAGCCAGCTCATCCGCAGAAACCGAAGTAAAATCCGCCGAGTCGTCCCCACAAACCGCTTTCCATTCCACTGTTCCTAATGTTTCAGTTACGTTCTCTATCTCTTTATCTACAGCTTTCCCGTAGAAATTAACAACTCTGGTATACTTTCTTCCATTTCCAGATGGATGAGTTGTTGAAGACCCGGACTCGCCCATCCATTTTGTCGGCCAGGTACTTCTTCCCGCAGCTTCTGTCGCTTTCTCGTCCCTAGCTGAGCCACCACAACTCTGAACAGTAGATGTTGGTTGCTCTATCCTTCCAGCAGAGTCGTCCCAACAATCATAGGAAAGAAACCTATAGCCCGGACATCCATCCTGACATTTAGTACAGTTCGGGGGGCAATAAGTACACCAGGGGGATACTCCATTTGCCTGGCCGGGATGCTCGTCATAACAACCCCCGATTCTATTCCCAAGCGAAGCTTCTTGTCCGTAACCATATGGATCAGGCAGCCCGAGAGTTCCACACTTAGAGTTATAAGAAAACGCCCACCCAAAATAGCATGTAAGTCTTCGTTCACAGACCTGGCTTGTATAGATTGTTTTGTCTGTAGAAATACTTGTAGGGATTACCTGAGTAGCATTAACTATAAACGCGCTTTCTGCATTATACCAAGGTATTACTAACCAAGAAGTCGAGTCCACAGTCCCGGAAAACGTAGACGTTATATCCTTTCTATCGGCCCTTGCCTCCTTATCCCAGAAGATTAATGGGTCTCCATTATATGTATAGTAGCATAAATCCGCAAAGGTGTAGAATTGCGTAGCTAAATCCCCGAGGTCGCAGCAATCCGAGAAATATTGATAGGAGTATCCATTTTCCCAACCAGAGCATCCTCCGGTTTCATAAACTCCTGCCCCCATACTCCTAGAATATGTATGGGAGCTAATCGAGGAAGCAGAGATTCCACCAACATCGACCCCATCTACAGTAAACTTTCCAAGCCTTCGCCCCGTCTGTGTCGTGGCCTCCCTACAATACTCCTTTCCGCACCCACACATTGTAGTCCCAGAGTTCCAGCAACTATCCCTTGTGTCTGTAGAACTGCTCGGATAAGCGGGATCACCAGAATAATAAAAAACCCTTAGAGTATCATCAGATTTATAGTAGCAATACACAGGACCAGAGCCCGCAACGCTCGGATCAGCATAGCAGTCCCTATGGAGAGTCATAAACTCCCTTCCACTATTCATTTCTGGGACAAATACCCCATCCCAACTCGGAGCAAAATCCCATAACTCAGATTCTTCTACGACACTAAAAGTCCACGAAAATCTATTCTTAACAAATCTTGCCCAATCAAGCCCTTCGGAAGTTATATAATCAGATGTTATCTTCTCACCAGAATCATGCAGAACAAACTTCAGTAGCCAAGACTGCTTCGCCCAACAGTTTCCAAACGGATCTCCACAGGTTTGGACTCGTTGAACCCTAACAATATGTGCCTCATTTCCTTTCCAATTAAACTTCCACCCGCCCGTTATGGGAGTCCCATAGTCATCTTCAGAGAATTTATTCCCATTTGAAAGAGGGAGCCATCCAGTAAACTCGTCCTTTTTATTCAAATTCTTCGGGGTGGCATAGGCCAACGAGTACGCTTCAATCTTATTCCGTTCATTATCGAACCCTCCTCCCCAATTTGAGATAGTTTTTCTCTTCTGCTTGAGCAGATTGGTGCATTTAATCCCGAGTGGAACAATCGAAACTCCGCTGACTCCATCAATATTGATAAGCCAGTAATCCCCACGAGC
>JAYRRZ010000053.1:0-3278 GCA_041909865.1 Candidatus Altimarinota bacterium
CCGCTGAGACACTTCAAGTCAGCACTTAATATTCTGAAGACGATAACACTCTCTATCATAGTAGGGCGAGTGACGGCGAGTGGAACTTTCTCTCCTTCTGGGTGGCTGTGTAGAACAGTATAACTTCCCGGACTCACTAAAAGTCCACCTCCCTCTTCTATAACCTGCACTTCTGTAATAAATAACATTTCATTCTCCTGTTGACTTAGTTTGTTCTTCTTTCTCTTTGGTAGATAGGTCTACCCAGAGATCGAAGAAACGTTCTTGGTTCTTTCCAATAAGAGGTCTGATCTTTTTGGACTTCACCATGTTTTCAATAATGGGAGAGATCACTTGGGAGGGCACCTTTTTTGAAAGGTATTTCACAAGTTGGCTTTCTGGAATCGGCTTCTCAGTTTTGGAAAGTACATCTCTGATGTGAAGCATTACTTCTTCGATTGTGGAGTTGTCGCTTCGAGCCGATGTCATTGAAGCAAAAATCTCCGGCATTCTTGCTTCTGTGAATGTTAGAGTATTGTAGGCTTTTCTCCAATCTATCTCGTCAATAACAAGGTCGTTGGTTCGGGATACTGAGAAAGCCATACAAAGTTTAAGAAGATGAAGTATCCTCCTAGAGTTGTAATGCTCAAGCTTTAGATGTGTTGGAGCATCTTTGGCTGATTGCTTGTGATACCATTCACTTACCAGTTCTTGAGCCTTTGAAGTTATCTTGAACTCCCCCGTCAACTTGACTATTTGTTGAAGATCATGGACGAGTCCCCCTTTAATAGTTTCTCTTTTATTTTCGGTAGAATCCCCCCAAAGAGTAACTTTCGGAATGTCTGAGGAATATACCATGATGAGCCGGGAGAATATCCCCATTCCAAAAGCTGTGTCTCTGAATGTTTCCCCAAGAAAGTCCGGCTGAGTCCCGAGCACTACATGAACACACGGGTTTATGATGGACACCATTCCCCTACCTCTGACCCTATCCTCAAAATGATCTTTACTCCCATAGAGTTCGTTGAGGAATGAGAGGATTTGTGGATCGTAAACGGGGAGGATAGTTCCTAATTCCGGGACGCAGATGATAAGAGGCCGAAACTCTATTTGAATCGGCAGACCATCCTCATTGGTATAAGAATAAAACCTAGAACATTCCTCCTCACCTAAGACATCAATAAGCCCCTTTGGGGAAAGGGATCTCGGAGCTAGAATTAACTCGTCGTTAAGGGACATCCAAAGAGATTCCATGGCGTCACAAACGACATCCTTTCCGGTTCCAGGTTTCCCGATAAAAAATGTATACAGGTTTGGATACACTCGAAGACCAGCAGAGATAGTCCAGACTCGTCTAGTCAGTGCCCCCAAAATAGTGTTGATCCCTCCCCAGAGCCTGAATAGTTTTCCGGTGGGCATGCCCTCAGTGTAGTGCATAAACCCCTCAATAAAGTCTGGAGTGACTCTGCTACTTGCCCCTGGTTTTATTGTCGGTTTCGTGCCGTATTCTAAAAAATCTGGTAGTTTTGGTTCCTCCTTTCTTGGTTTCGCCCCTTCTTCTCTTGTTCTTTTGTGCCCTATTGGAGAGTCTCTAGTATCGAAAGACATGGCTGGTTTCCTCTTTTCCTGGAGTCTTGACCGTAAAAGGATTTTAACCCATCTGGATTCTTCTCGGAGTAGTCCGCAAGGTTCCATCCAGTTTTAGGGGCTGCCGGAATCTTGAAGATTCTTTCCTTACCGCTCGGGCTTCTCAAAAGAATCTCAGGTTGCATCAGACGTACTACTTCTGGAACTACAAGGTCTTCGTCCTCCTCATTGAATCTAAACCCAAGCTCATCGTGTTTCTGCAAGAATAGAGTTATAGGGAGTCTCCCAGCTTTCGCTTCGTTCCAGATTGAGAGAAGGGCTCGGTTGGTGTAATCCCCTGTAGCTACACTCTGTGGTTCAAAAGCAATAGCTTCTCGAAGAGTTGAGTCGTCCGTTGGTCGAGAGAAGAAGATTCGCCTTCGGCCAAGAAGGGTTGTAATTTGCCTAGTTGTCTGAAGTTGTTCTGCAACCCAGAGATGCCATTTTTTGATTGCAGGAAACGCACAGAAATACTCCTTCTGGAAATGCTCTGCAAGCTCTACCGGAACATGCAGATGAAGAGCAATTGTCTTAGCTCTTCCTCCATAGTTAGTTCCATGGGCCGCGCTCTTAGCAAGATCTCGATAGGAGAACCCTCGATAGAAGATTTGATTAGCTACTTTTCGGGCGGCAATGACTACATCTTTTGGAAAGACCCCATACTTCTTAAGACCATCTAGAGAAAATTCCGAGGGCCATCCGAGCTTAGGCCATATCAAAGAGCAGACTAAGGAGTGAGGATCTCCGGATTCCTGAGCGTTTATATAATCCTCATCCCCGAACAACCGAAAGCAGATTGCTCCAACAACTCTAGACTCCGCTTGTTCTAGATCAACAGCCCCGAACTTTTCTCCTATGGGAGTTGTGAATATTAAACGTAGATCTTTGTCTACGTTCTGGGCGTTCCAGCCGAATCCTTGAGGGTTTTTTGTGGAAGAGAATCTTCCTGTCTCGGTCCCGCCAATATGAAAGGTTGACCTGAATATCCCTCTTTCAAGGGTGCATTTCAGAAACCCAAGGGTTTTATCTGCATCGGAAAGAGCAAGCACCGTTTTAATGATGAAGTTAGCCGGGAATCCTTTTTCAAGAAATGGGGTTAGGCTCTCCCGAGCTGTGCTTACTTTCATTTGCTCTGTTACTTTATCCTTCACCAGAGGAGGAGGAAGACCAACAGGCCCGCGGCTGCCCCCGAACTTCCTAAGATCAAAGAGGAGTTCTGCTTTCTGTTTGGGAGAACCCCCGTTGAATCCTTTGGAGTAGAAGGAGATAGCTTTGGAGTATTCCGCAAGGGCTTCCCTTCCTCCAGAAAGAGATCTTATTTCTCTTTTCATCTTAGGATCATCAATGGTTTCTAAGAGATGGGATTTATCTCCTAGTGTAGAGGAAAGTGTTTGCTGAAGTTTCTCGAATGCTCTTGTTGTGAAATATTCTTTGTAGCCCAAAGCCTCAGCCATTCTCTCTAGGATAAGAGTCAGACGTTCCTTTTTTGAAAGCCACTCCTCAATTAGCTTTCCCCGAACGGAAAAATCTACGTGGCACCCAGCCTCCATCATGTCTAAGACTGGTCCTTGAAGAGCCCTAGAAAACTCATAGGTCTTCAAAGTATCTCCAGAAAGAAGCGGATGGATGTTGTCGAAGACAGCTCTGGTTGCTAGAACATCCATGCCGTTGTA
>JAYRRZ010000054.1:0-1146 GCA_041909865.1 Candidatus Altimarinota bacterium
ATTTTAAGGTAATCTTTGAACGGAAGTTTGTCGTTCTGAGCATTGGCCAGGGCGATAGAGAGAATGCGCTGCTTCTGCTTCTCGTCCATCATGTCGTTGATATTGAGTTGAACAAATATATCCTCAAACCTCAACGACTTAAATAACTTCAGGAACACTACCCCACGGTCACCGATTATGAACGAGGCCTCCTGTGAGTCCTTCTGAGTATAAAGATTTTTGGCTTGGTTTACTGCATACCTCATGTTCATAACGATCCACTCCATGAACCCGTCGAACAAATATGCAGTGCCTATTGAGTTTTGAGCAACCATAGCCTGCACAGTGTTGTATCCATAATAAGACTGGTTCTGGCCCATCGAAACATCAGAGGCAGACATGATTTTCTTCATGCGCTCCTCTTTGTCTTTTATGAGGTCCCACAATGTCCGAATATTCGGGTCAAGTGTCCAGTCTATTTCCTCTAACGCTCGTCCCTTTTCCTGCTCGCCAACCTCACCGGTGGGCTGTCGAATAGATACGCCCATCGACTTTATTTCATCAAAAAATTCTTTGGGAGTATTTGTCTCAGAAAAATATGCTCCATTTAAAATGTAAACTCTTCCTTGTGCCTTACCGACCATCTCCCTTATCTTAAAGTTGAGATAGTCTATTTCGTCTTGTATCTGATAAATCCGGCTAACCTCGGATACGCTTTGGCCTAAAAATGTATTTGGCTGAAAGCGGATAATTGGGAAGCATGGACGTGAAACATTTCCAAACTCTTCAACCAGGTTATCAACGTACCCCATGTTGGTGATCCACCTGTTACCGATGATGGTGGCCTTGTGGACGTCTTCGTAGCTGAAACCTTTTTCATCTTCTGAAGTTTTAGCCAATCGAGGGTTGCCGTCATCTTTAAATACTTTCTTTAGGCCTAAATCTCGACGGCCCCTCCAATACATGGTAACAAACGTGACCAGGTTGCGATTGTTTGGTTGGTAGCTCCACCAGTTTAAATTGTTTGTGAGATTGTATTTCGCCCCAAGCTGTTGATTCCTGGCCATCTCCTCAACCTGGGCTCGCTGCTCCTTATCAAACTCAGGGAACCTTCTGAAAATCTCCTCCGGCGTCCCTGCTTCTACAACACCAATAAACTGATCGTAG
>JAYRRZ010000055.1:0-3552 GCA_041909865.1 Candidatus Altimarinota bacterium
GAGATGTACGAGCTGCATCACGAGAACGCTTAAGATAGCTTGTCATTGATGGGAAGAGAGCAGCAGCAAGGATACCGATAATCGCAATTACGATCATAAGTTCCACGAGAGTAAAACCACGAGTAGTGAGTTTCATAGGGAGAAAGAAAAAGAAATAAAGACGAACGCATTATAGTGACAGAAAGTGGCTTTGCCAAAAGAAAAACTAAAGACTTTTTTTTATCTGTATGTATAATACGAGGGAAAGCATATCATATGTTTTCTTATGAGTCAAATATTGAAATCGATTATTTTTTTGTCAATATCTTCACCATATACTCATCCTGAAGCGAATAATCAAGCTTCTCATAATATTCACGTGCTCAGACTCCAGCAATGACTGCCATTTTCGTAAGATTTGGGTAATTTTCTCTCACTTTCTCTTCTGCCTTTTGTATGAGTTTCTTCCCGAAACCAATATGCTGCCCGGAATAATCACCCCTGAATCCCACTGGAATCTGGTCTCAGAAAACATGCACCTCCCGAATAATAGCCGCATTATCAAGAATAGGAAGAAAGTGATGTTCTCATGAGAATACTTGGGATGGAATCCTGAGGCGAAGAAGTCCAAAAATAGTCCGATCATGCGGATCAATCATCTGAAAAAACCACTCATGTCCGCCGCTTGCCTCATAAAAATATTCCTCAAGAATAGCATTCTCAGGAAGATTTCCTTTTGCTCGAATCTCCCGCGCAGAGATATCATGACGAATGAGTTTTCTTTTGTACATCTCAATCTCTGTCACCTGTCTCAGATTAGCAATCTTGGATCCTGCGAGAATCTCTTCTGCCGGTATATCACGGTACATACGATTCAGTCGAACATATTCTGGAATCATTGATTGAAGCTCTGCCATAAGAGGGATCAATACATTATCGGTATAGGGGATAAACTTGCCCGATCGCCATACTTCCTCCAGTTCAGAATGTGGAGTTACGACCAATGGATACAGCTTGAGCTCATCAGGACGAAACCAGGCATTCTCAAAAACTTCTCGCATAGAATCCTTATCAAGCACGGGTGTTGATCCATAGAGTCCAGGCATGAGATGTGCCACCACTTTGAAACCAGCATCTTTGAGTAATTGTGTCGCACGGATGGATTCCGCATTTCCATGTCATCGTTGATTCAGAATATTTATCTCGTCGTGGGTCGTCTGATAGCCTATCTCCACTCGCGTCACCCCATAGCTCCTGAGGCGCTCTATTTCTTCTGGAGTTACCCAGTCTGGCCGAGTCTCGATAGCCACTCCGATCACTCGACTCTCCGCAGTCTCATTTCGTTTTTTTGCTTCCTCAAGAGTTTTGGATACCCCCTTTTTCGAAACAATTCAGCCATTTGTCTTATTATTCTCTGGGTCACTGCATTCGTCGTGATGACGAAATACAAGAGAACTCTCAACACTTCCCGCTCAGCTCCCAAAGGTAGTATGAGCATCATAAATATTCTTGATAAACTCTTCTTGATAATCATGTGGATACACACTCCACGTTCCTCCGATAATCCTCACATCACACTTCGAGATAGCGTTTCCTGTAATCTGAAGAGATCGCAGTCGGTTCTGAACCTGAAGAAATGGATCAAATTGATTCATTTCAGCGCGTTGAACGGCTGGCTCATTGGGGATATAACTTTTTGGGAGATTCTCATAGCTTGGACAATAGATACACTTCCCAGGACATCACCAGAACTTGGTCAGGAGAGAGATAACGGAAACACCCGAAAGTGAGCGAACTGCCCGTTTTCGGAGGACTTTTCGTACTCGGAGACTATCTGACAATATTCAAGTATCAATGAGCTCAACAAAACGCTCAATCAATTCGACGTGTGATGGTCACTTTGCTACCCGATGTTCAGCGAGAATCGTGTTTTTGAGAACGTGAAATTGTTCCTTTGTTTCGATATTCTCATCAGAAACAAGAGCATGGAGAATCGCATCTTGAATAGTAAAATCAGTGATTGACATATGCTGACAGTATGGATTTTCTCCTATTTTGCAAATAAAGATTCTTGACCGAGTTTTGACTTTTTATTCGCTTTTTATACAATGCGCTCGCACGTATACACGGGGCGAGGTCCCCGACATAAAAAAACCTAATAAACATAAGCGGGGGTAACATAAAAGAGTGAGTGTACTAAGGCTTCAACCCTTGGGTGTGCCGGTTCGAACCCGGTCCCCCGCTCCATTTAGATTCTTGGGATTTTTGATTTTTCGATTTTTAGAAAATGGAAACTCAGTATAAAAATCTGGAAGTTTGGGAAAAATCCATGCAACTTGCAGAAGACGTATTTCATCTCTGCGAAAAATTGCCAAAGAATATCACTTATAGTCTTTCTGATCAAATGCGACGAGCTTCACTCTCAATTCCAAGTAATATTGCCGAATGAATGTAAAGAGCAACAAACACTGAACTCATACGATTTCTCATGATTGCAAGATGATCTGCCATGGAGTTGTAAACTCAGATTCTCCTCGCTCAGAGACTTAGCTATATTCAGGAACTGGAATCCAGAGAAATGCTCAGAAAAACTGAAACCGTACTAAAGCTTATATCTTGATTTATACGATATAAGAAAAAACAAAATGCCCCAAAACTCTAAAATTCCAAAGATCCAATACTCTATCTATGGCAAATTCTCACGGTCTCTCTGCACGTCTCGTAAAAAAACAAGCAGCTGCTCGCAAGCTCTCGAAAGGGAAACAGAAAGCAGCCCTAGTCTATACTGGAAATGAGAACAAACAATCTCGTTTCAATATGTCGTATAAGAAACGAACTCGATACTATCAGAATAAGCAGGCTTTTCCTCCAAAAAAACTCCCAACCAAGAATATTGATCAACTGATTGAAATGGGAATTATTGATGAACGTGGTTTTTTTAAAAAAGGAAAAAAGAAGAATTACATAACCAAATCCATGGTGGATCTCAAGGGATTTGATTTTTACGGTATGCCTCGTAGTGCATAATGTAATCCGGGATTCTCCTGGATTTTTTCTTTCCTATGAACTCTACTTTTTCCAATCTTTCGCAAATACCATGAGCAGGACGCGGTAAAAATCTCACCGTTCCAACACTCAACTTCTCACCTCCACAAGATATGAAGAGAGATTACTGAGTCTATGCTGGAATTATAGAAACTAATACGGTATCATATCCGGCCGCAGTTCACTTTGGACCAACTCCAACTTTTGCAGATACAACTCCTCGACTTGAGGTTAATCTCATCGATGTTGCTCATATCTCATTTGCCCGAGGAACTGTCTTCCAGCTCACGCTCATAGAAAAAATCCGAGATATTCAACTCTTTGAAAGTCCTGAATGACTCAAACAACAAATCCTCATTGATATTGGAAGGATTCGAGAAATCCTCCGTAAAAAGTAAATTACTATTGATTTCCCGAAAAAATCTATACAATGCACGAACTATTCAATGCAGCCGTAGTTCAGTTGGATTAGAACGCCTCCCTGCGAAGGAGGAGGTCACAGGTTCAAGTCCTGTCGGTTGCACCATA
>JAYRRZ010000056.1:0-1024 GCA_041909865.1 Candidatus Altimarinota bacterium
CGCAATATCGGCAGGACTCGATAAGAATAACGACTGCGCGCCTTCTTGTGGACGAAAATCAGGCATGATTAATTTTAATCTGGAGCTATCAGAGTCACGTTCATCGTATAACGATTCGGACCATCTACACTAAAAATCCTCCAACCTTTTTGTTCGCAAAACTCTATAGTCGTCGGATCATCTAATGGTTTCGATTCATCAAAATGTAATGTATGCTCGTTAGCAATAAGAGAGAGTTGTGGACCACAATCTTCTCCATATCCAGTGAATGCTACTTCAGCATATTTACTGTTCAGATCAACATAAATCAACAATGCATCACCATGATCACGCTCGACATAAGCATGTGAAACACGCACTGCGCCTTGCGAAATAATCCGTATAGGTAATATATCGCCACGTTGATACATCTTAACTTCTTTTAACATTGAATCAAATTCTCATCGTTTAACTTTTGTACTCGCCCACACTTTGGACAGAAGATCACGTCTTGATTCCAGCGTCCGGGAGGCGTATCGAAATCTCCGATGGTCCACCACTGCGCGCAACGCTCGTCCGCACATCGAAAGTGAACGAGATATTCAGACGAACGTTGCACGGTGTTCATTGATTTATGCCCATCGACTATACGAGATTTGAAACCATAACCAACGAGCATACCAAATTGTCATTCCTTGTTCTTTCGCTATCTCATTTAGAGAGCGGTTATAATGGAATCTTGGCTTCCACCATGGAAACAATGTTAAATCCAATGATAATTTAGCAGCTCGAAGCGGATATGGAACATACCGCTCAATAAATCCTAAATTACTCATTATTATATCCTCATCTGCATGATAACGCTGATACCTTCATCCTGATCGACTGATTCAATCTTGACGCTACTCTGTCCATCAGAGAATGAAAACAAGACTTTCTCATTCCTGATCGCACCAAGAGCTTCTTCGACGTAAGAAGCGTTGAGTCCAAGCACAACTTCATCTGCATCATGATCAATATCAATAAATTCTTCTGCCTCATCTTC
>JAYRRZ010000057.1:0-13944 GCA_041909865.1 Candidatus Altimarinota bacterium
CTCTGGGATCTCGGCAGATGTACCGACTCACTCTGTGCACCACCAGGATTTAGTGAACACCAACTTGGGCTCGCAATCGATGTTTTTGATGCCACTACCGAGAAGGATTTTGAGAGCAATAAACGCTTTCGGAAATATGTGTCCTGGCTCAAAAACAACGCCCACCTCTATGGGTGGACGCAGAGCTATCAGAAGTGAGTTGATATTGATACCTATCAAGTGGAACCATGGCACTGGCGATTCGTCGGTGTACCGATGGCCACAAGACTCAAGGAACTCTCTTGGAGCTATACTGAATATGTCAATTTCCAAGAAACTCTCCAGAATCAATACGAGTAAAACCTCCTATAAAAGGAGGTTTTCTGTTATAGGGCAATCTCTTTCATGGATGCGTCTTTTCAGAGATGAATATCGAATCCAAGATTCTCATCCACAAATCCGATAGTCTTCGTAGGATGAGCTATTACTCGAGTATCTTCCACATTATCCCCAATAAGAATGATATCTTGTTTCTCGATTCATTCTCAGAATTCGAGTTCAATAGTTTTATCAAGAGGGCATATGACCAATTCTTCCTCCACCCCCGTTACTATTCCATTTTCGATGATGAGTTCATTGGCAATGATGATATCTGGAATATAACCGAATCGGAGCTCAAACCACCGACTGATAAAACTAGAAACTCCCGAAGAGACGATATAGAGTGGGATATCTTGCTCCTGTATTCTAGTGAGAAAATCTGCCACCCCATCTCGTGGGGCAAAATATCGGTCATCCAATACGATGGTATCTATCTGCTCAGTGGTAAGATGGTACTTTACAAACAGTTCAGCAAGTTTCAGGAACCATTCTTCTGTTTTTGTAATATTTCCCTCTTGTTCAAAGTGGAAGTATTGATCAAACAAGGCATTCCTATCATCGATATACGCTTGACCAAGAACTCCGCTCTTCACAAAAACAGACCAAATCGTTGGCATATCGGCTCGCGTGAATGTTTTTGAGAAGTCAGAGATTATAATCATAGGAAAATATTGTGAATAAGAAGTTCCGGTATATTGATTTTGGTTTTTTCTTTCTTTTTTATGTTGTATTTTCGCATGCTTTCTTCCTTATGCAAATTTCGATGTATGTGTCCACAAAGATTTTCGTACAAAATCACAAACTGTTTCTGTATTTTTGTGATTTAGGAAATCAAGTGGAATACACATACCGAAATGAAGCATGGAAGATTTCAAAAAGACTTTTGGTACTTTTGGTCATAAAAGTACGTTCTGTGTGAATTATCCTGGATTGCTTCGTGCCTCGCGAGTGACGGGGTTCTCCATTTTGCCACGCATTAGTCGAAATGGCAGAAACTATTCCTATGACCATCGTGCATTTCATCTTTACCACACCCTCGGCTTCTTTGCTTCGATTTTTTCTTTGAGCTTCTGCTCAAGCACATGCCCAACCGTGAGACACTTTTCTTCCCCGAAAATCGGACCAAGAATCTGCATCCCAACTGGGAGTTCGATACTCGCATCATCCTCTGGTGCGGCATATCCAACTGGAACCACGAGACCAGGGAGACCTGCAAGAGAGGCAGGTATTGTGAAAATATCGGAGAGATACATCTTGAGTGGATCATTGGCCTTTTCTCAGATTTTCCATGCTACACTTGGTGCAGTTGGGGTCACGATGATGTCTACCTGTTCGAAAGCTTGAGTAAAATCACCACGAATGAGCTCTCGAACGGAGCTTGCTCGCTTGTAATAGGCATCATAGAATCCTGATGAGAGTACAAATGACCCCACCATAGAGCGACGTTTTACTTCATTTCCGAGTCATTCGGAGCGATTGTGTCGTATATCATGAGCCCCTTCGGCACGATGACCGTAGCGAATCCCATCATAACGCGCCATATTGGAAGCCACTTCTGCTGGACAGATAATATAGTAAACACTAATTCCATATTCCGTATGTGGAAGTGAGATAGGAATAATCTCAGCACCAAGATCACGAAGCACCTCGATAGCGGCATCAATCTCTCCTCGAACTCCTGCATCAATTCCATCGATAAAATATTCTTTTGGTACACCGACCTTGACTCCAACAAGAGAATCCTTGTTCCAGATAGACGAATCGAGTGTTACTGGAACATCAAGAGATGTGGCATCATGGGTATCATGACCGGCGGTCGTCTCATAGAGCCAAGCAGCATCACGAACCGTACGAGTAAAATATCCTGGGCAATCGAGAGATGACGACATGGCCATTACTCCATAGCGACTATTGCGTCCATATCCTGGCTTCCATCCCACAATTCCACACATACTCGCTGGTTGTCGTATACTCCCTCAGGTATCAGTACCAAGTGCTGCAGGAACGAGCCCAGCTGCAACAGCAACAGCTGATCCAGATGACGATCCACCAGGGATACGAGTTGTATCCCATGGATTTTTCGCTGGACCAAAGGCACTATTCTCTCCACTTCCCCCCATAGCAAACTCATCCATATTGGTCTTCCCAAAATTCACAAATCCCGCTTGCTTCATGCGTTCTGTTACGGTTGATTCATAGGGTGGAACAAAGTTTTCCAGCATTTTGGATGCTGCTTGCGTTGGAACTCCTTGCTCACAGAAAATATCCTTCACTGCAATTGGGAGACCCACCCCAGTTCCCCCTTGAGAAAAGGGGCTAGGGGGATTTTGCTCTGGTAAAGTATTGAATGCATTGAGCTCTGGATTGTATTGTTTGGTTCGAGCAAGGAAATACTCATATACCTCTCGGCTGGTAGTTTTTCCTGAGCGAATAAGTTCATCAATTTCAATAAGAGAAAGATTCTTGAATTCCATAAAAAAGAGAAGAAAAATAATGAGAAAGCCCTACTCGGGGGTTGATTCGATTATGAGTGTAACGAAAAAGAATAAGAAAACAAGTTTTGACAAATATAATTATTATTCTAATATACTCTTCATGTTTAATTTTGATTATATACTTGGAAACAAGATCCCTAAGCTAAGGAGTGACGAATGTCAAAAGTGTCAAAACCGAATTTGTTGTGTTGTCTATGATATCTGCTCAACCAGGAATCAGTGAAGGGAAAGTACGATAGTAAAACCGAGTAATGTCCGATGTGAACACCTCTCAGATACTGGACAATGTGCTATTTACGATATGCGTGAACTTTATCCATGATTTAATGAAAACTGTATTGGGTATACTTGTGATAATATCTGACCTTTACTCAGTGAATGGCTTGAAAGAAACAATATATCTCTTATTTCATCTCCAAGTATCTGATTGCTCCTTCGACTCATGCAGTGATTTGTCACAAAAGGAAATCGATATAATGAGCGTTACAAGTTCCTACAAACTGTGATTCTCAGAAGATATGTTAATTCTGAGAACTTGATGCAACTTTTCATTGAGAGACATGCTATCGAAAGTAATTTTCAGGAATGGGCAAATGAAAATCCTGAAGACGAGGTATTTCATGCAAATATCATTTCTTTTCGTAGACATGATAAAGACTAAATTTGCCTTTCTCCCCATTATTGCTATACTGATTTTAGTACAGCACGGATAAATACGTGCTGGTTTCTTGTGCTTCTCGTTATCAATTAATTTATTATGAATATGGAGCTCACTCCTCGTGTGCGCGGTACGCAAGACATCTTCGGTGAATACCAACGCTATTTTACCTTCTTGAAAAAAGTGGCTCGTCATGAATTCCGAACCAATGGATTCACTCGTATCACTACCCCTATCCTCGAACACAAGGAGCTCATTGTCCACTCAAGCGGAGAATCAAGCGATATCGTGACCAAGGAGCTCTATGAATTCCTCGACAAAAAAGGCCGAGAAGTCGTCATGAAGCCCGAGAGCACGCCATGAGTTATGCGAGCCTACCTCGAGAATATGCTCGAAGAGCCGCAGCCAGTATACCTCTACTACATCGAGCCGCATTTTCGCTATGATCGTCCTCAGAAGGGGCGCTATCGTCAGTTTCACCAGGTTGGAGCTGAGATTATCGGAGAAGAGGATCCTATTCTCGATGCAAAATCAATCCATGTTATGAAGCAGATTATGGATTGACTTGGTCTTGCTGGAACCTACACCATCAAAATAAATTCCCTCGGAGTCCTCAAGGAACGAGAAAAATACCTTATCGAGTTGCAATCATTTTTTGAGAACAAAAAGCACCTTCTCGATGAGACTGATCTTGCACGCCTCGAAAAAAATCCCCTCCGAATCCTCGATAGCAAGAATCCTGATGTTCAGGAACTTCTCAAAGTGGCGCCAAAAATGACGGATTTTCTTAAGAAAGATTCTCTTGAATTCTACAACAAAGTAAAAGAATACCTCGATATCCTCGAAGTCCCATACATTGAGGATCATACTCTGGTTCGTGGTCTTGACTATTACTGTCATACTGTGTGGGAATTTGTTAATGGAAGTGGCCGCACTCAAGATGCCTTCGGAGGAGGAGGACGATACGATGGACTCTCCAAGTCTCTCGGATGGAAAACCGAAGTTCCAGCCGTAGGATTTGCCCTCGGGGCAGAGCGTCTCATCGAAGCAATGATTGAAAATGGAGTCCACCTCCGAAACAAAGATAAGATTCATCTGTATGTTATGCAGCTTGGTGATGAGGCAAAAAAACTTGCACTCCCCCTCAATATCGAAGCTCGCAAAAAAGGACTCAATTCTCTTCTTTCACTCGGTACTCCGAGTATAAAAGTACAACTGCGGAAAGCAAATCGTGTTGGCGCACGTTTCGTGGCAGTTATTGGAATTATGGAAGCAAAAAAAAGAGTCTGTCAGCTCAAAGATATGGACAAAGGAACTCAAGTAGAAGTTCCTCTCAAAGTCGTTATTGATACCGTTATCTGAGAAGTGGGAACGGAAACACTCTCATTCTACCATCCATCGAGAGACTGGATTATCTCAGAGAATCCTATTGATGAACAAAAAATGCATCGAGTAACAGTTGACTAACTATGCACTTCTTTATTGATATCAGAGCCACCGATCCGAGTCGCACCATCAATCGGCGTTACGCAGAAGCATGGGTACAGCTCTGGAAAAAATATCATACATCTGATACGTTTTCTTTTCTCATCTATGAATGACAGGAACGAAAAGATTCAACCTATATTGTAGTACCAAAACCATCATGGATGCCCTGGAAAAAAACCATATCCGGAGATAAAAAGGGGCTTTTTCGTTCGATTAATTTCTCTGATTTTCCCCCTTACGACCCGTCGATTCCAACCGTCTCACATATTTTTGATAATGCTTCTTGGCTCTATCCAGAGAGCAAGAATACCAGCTATGTTGCTAGGAAAACCATAGAGCAGACAAAGAAAAAAATAGTCGAAAAATCTATTGCCACCATTGTCCCAAATATGTCGACTGGGAGTGAACTGGTCGAACTCTGGCATGCAAAAGAAGCCAAAATCGAGATTATCCCCTACATTCCAATGTCATGAATTCCAGAAGATCCTGGAATATTTTCGCAATTTGGAATAGAAAAACCCTACTTTATCTATGACGCTACCTATGGAAATGAGGCCAATCTGGCTGGACTCCTAAAAGGATTTGAAACTTATCGGCACGGAAAAAATGGAAAGAAAAATCTTATTCTTCATGGATTTCCTGGAGATGAGCTTTCGCATATTACTCAGATGATTCGAACATTTGATATTGGGAATTCTGTAAAATTTATTGGGCAACTCAGTGAAGCCTGAAGGGAATCATTGTACAAAAATGGTAGTGGATGGATCTATGCAGGAGGCTACTATGGTTGATGACCCACTATTGAGCTTGCAGAATTTCACAAACTCCCCCTTCTTTTGTCAGACATAAAGATTTTTGATGACTACACTGGAATCAAACTGCATCCGAATCATATTGACGAACTTGGAGAAATGCTCGATCAACTCGAAAACTATTCATATGAAATAACAGAAAAACATCACGAGCAAACCTTTGTGAAGGTATATGAGAAAATTATTTCTCGTTCAGAATAAACTCATTCAAATAAACTTGACAAAATATAAAAATAAGTAGTATTTACATAACACTAACTCATTTTTATGAAAAAACGTTCTATTCTCCAGCTCATCTCTCTCGTGGGAATTCTCTGATTCTCAGAATCAGTTCTTGCCTATACGTACTACCCAAGCATGTATGGCAACACCTATATTCCGAGCTACACGTATATTCAAGACTCTTCCACGTATCCTGGTTGTGGACAAGCAGATATCATCATAGGAGGGCAAATCTGGGCTTCCTGTAATGTGTATTCGAAAAGTACTGGATCAAATGAAAAATCTGGGTGGTTCTTTGCGAAAGACTCAAAAGCTTCATTTGTTTCCTACAACGGACTCTGAGCCCCACTCGAATGGAAGTGAAAAGTAAAAAGCATGAGCTCTTGGTATCGAGGACCGTGTGCCAATAGATATCGTATTCCTTCTCGATGAGACTGGGAAACAGCACTCTACTACGCTCGTCTCAATAAAACCTCTGTAAGTAATCTCCTTAATCTCCCAACAAATGGTGGATTCCGTGGACAAAAAGATAGTGATGGAGATGTACTCATTAACGGACAACTCGATGTGCTCGGCAGCTACTGGACTAGCTCAGTAGAATTTGGAAATTATGCCAAACCAATCATCATGAGAATCAATGGCGTATACCAAAATTATCGACTGGATGGAACCTACTACTCACAAAAAGATAGTGGATATCAGTGGCAGTATGGTGAGAATGGACTCTCTCTCGTCACAGCTACCTCCAGCGACCTAGCAAATGTACGTTGTATAAAGAACTAATTATACTTGTCAACATAAAAAGCCTCTAAGAAATGGAGGTTTTTTATGTTTTTATTGCAGTTTAGGATAGAATATTGAGTATCTTCTTTTCATTTCTTTGTATGAAACCACTTCTTATCGTTTCTGGCATCACTTTACTGATTGGAGTTATTGGCATGAGTATTTTCCTCTTTCTCGGAACAAAAGAAAAGGACAAAAAAACTGAGATGCCTCCATTGGTCGAGTCTTCAAGCTGAGAAGCATCATATCAGGCCCTCGAAGCACAAAAAAGAGATGAGGCACAAAAAAATGCCACCACCTACAATACAGCTATACGCGAACAAAATATACAGCTCTGTGAATCAATTATTGATGAAGAAAAGAAAAATGGATGCAAAGACAACATCCTTCTTATTCAAGCTGGAAAAACCAATAATCTGGAACATTGTAGCCAACTTACGAATAGCTGAGTAGCTGTCAAATGTCGGGATACCATCATGCAAAATCTCGCAACCAAACAAGGAGACAAGAGTCTCTGTAAGAATATTTCCGATACGACGCTTCAGAAAAACTGTGAATCCTTCGTCGATGAATCCAATCTTCGAATCATGATGGAATCAGGCACCCTTTCTGAGAATGGTTGTAGAAATCTCAGTACAGAACATCAGACCAGCTGCTTCGATGCCCTCGGAAAAAAGAATGATGCAAACGCCTATGCCAAGGCTCTTGCGTCAGAAAATCTGATCTATTGTAGTATCATTAATGATATGGAACTCAAGAATACTTGTTCCGACTCAATTCTCATGAAACAAGCAATTTCTACCAACAATAAAGCGCTCTGCGAAAAAATAGTCGATACAGCAAAAAAGAGCTATTGTCTCTCTCGTGTATCTACCAGAAATGAAGCGGAATTGTTCCGAGAATATGTAACTGGAACTGACCCCAATGCTTGTTCTTCTCTTTCTGATATGAGCCTCAGAAATAGATGTCGTGATATCGTTACTCTCACGCTCGTACGAAATTCAAGAGATACTTCTCTCTGCAAGACACTCACTAACACGGGTATGATGATATCATGCCAACAAATCGTTCAATAAATCTCGTCATGATTCTTGTCATTATTCGTTTCATTCTTGTTTTTGGTATTTTCTTATGAGGAGTTTTTTGTACATCTCAAGGATTTGCGAGCATCACCTATACGCCTGGTGCTACTATTGGGATGACGGGAAGCAATACTGATAGTCGCTTTGATGTGAATGAAGTATTATATAATACCATCGGACATACTGCCTACAACCCTGTACTCAATACTGCAACTCGGGTATTTTCTTGAGTATTTTATGTACAGGCTCTCTGATGGATAGAGTTCAATACTGGATCATACCAAGTAGGCCTCAATTGCTGAGCACAAAGCCTCTCAAACCTTACGAGCAACTGTCAACTCTCGTGAAGTGGGTGGAGTGAAATCGTTGGAGAAATCAATTTTCGCAATATACAATATCTCCCGTCAACAGGAACTCTTTCTGGATCAATTCAGACCTATGCTGGGGATTTTTCTCTTTCTGGGATATATCTCCCCCTCAAACCAGCACAATTACATCAAGATGTCTCCAAGCTTGCCGCAAATACTAATCTGCCTCTCTCTATTTCATGATCATGGGGATATGCAGGAATTCTCTGGGAGCTCGAATACACTCCCAAGATTAATCCTTTCCCTCAAGTACTCATTGGTAGTTCGACTGGGCAGTTTATTGCAGATATCTCATATGCAGAAGAGTACTCCATTACCATCACTGATCCTGATGGATGAACGACGGTTCTTGATGCAATCATTCATCCAGGAGAAGTTGATATTGGGGGATTTGACTCCTCGAATAACTATATCCATCAATTCTGTCTCGCTTTCCCAGGAAGTTGTCCTGATGGAAATACCCCAATAGAGACCACCAAGATTCAAACAGGAAATAACATTGTCGCTGATGGAAATGATTCCTACCAAGTTACTCTCAAACCTCGAGATCGTTTTGGAAACAGGGTATTGACTGGAAGTGTAGTCATACGATACGATACAACGGTTACGAGTGTGCAGATTCCGAGTGATACTATTGGACCGGCATGATGGACTGCGAGTTTTGTTGGTGATGCAGTTATCTTCTCTGGTGAAGTACTGCTCCCTGATGTGGTCAATAATCGCTGGGAAACGCCGACCATTCTCATGAATGGACACGATACTTTCTATACTATTGCGAGTGTTGTTCCTACTGATGCGTCGCATCAAGTAGTCCTCAAAGATATCATATTTACCAAGTCTGATACTTCAAAAGTTACCATCACCGATGGAACTCCTCTCGCATTTTTGCCAGCATTCGACGCAAACATCACACCGCCTGCATCGATAAAGATCGGAGAAGATTCCCTATTTCAGGTAAATACCACCAAAAATACGAGCTTATCATTCACTCCACATATTTTCTCTGCCTTTAGTATATGAAATAGTGCCAATGCATCATTCCAGAACTTCCAGAGCGCCAATCCTATCAATTGTGAAGCCCATGATAATCCTATGACGGGATATGTTGGAACCTGTGATTGGATAGAATCTCAGTCATTCTGGTATCCATCGATTGCCTCTATACATGCCATTTCACCATCATATAGCATCACTGGAAGCTATGTTCTCGTTACTGCAGACCCACCAGAAGAATCTGTATCGTATGCAAATTATGTCCACTACAAAAAAATCAATCTCTGAATCTCTCTTGGATATCTTGGATCGGATGATATCGTATATCTCAATCAATCCGGCAATCTCGGGAACTCAGTGTGGGGAGAATCCAATCTCGTAATACTCTGACAGAACAATATCAAGCGACACGATGGAGTGAGACCAAACAAGTCTGAACGTGCGAGCTTCATGGATATGATACGGAAAAATACGGCGATATTATCGAGAAACCGTACCACGTATACTGATGTTCCATATACTATTCACCAAGGAAATCTGTCGGTTGATGCTGCCACAATTACAGGAAAAAGAGCTCTCATCGTAGTGGGATGAGATATTACTCTTACTGCCAATATTCCTTCACAAGATACTGCTATGGCTCTTGTGGCGCTTACTGATGCTCAAGGGAATGGAGGAAATATCATCATTGACCCATCTGTGAGTGATATTCATGCTTCCCTTATAGCGGAGCATAGTCTCTTATCGAGTGGAGATAGACAACTCTATGTTCATGGATCGATTATGACTGCCAATACGTACGGAGGAACTATGGCAAATATATGCCCATATTATGTGAAGGTAGCATGTACTCAGGCAGAAGCAAAAAAACATGATATGGAAAAGATACGACTCTATGATGGAGTTGATGTCTCAAAGAAAGCAGCAGCACCAACCAGTAGCAAATATCCGCAAAAATCTGTGATTATTGAATATGATATGCGGGTAGAACAAAACCCTCCTCCAATTCTCAAATAAAGTTTATCTTGCAAAAATTCCCAAGGTGATTAGGATAGTGCTATCCTAATCACCTTTATTTTATGGCAAATTTCAAAGTTTTTTGAGTAACCGATGATTCCGTCAATCATCGTGAGGAGCAGTATGATTCCCAAAAGGAAGATGATGATACGCATGGTCATCATATAGAAGTTGATACCAACCATCATGAGGAGCGAGATCATGAGACGGATATCGGCCAGATTGCAGTGGATATTATTGATTGTGCCAGTGAGATTGTCATTGTGGCACCGATTGCCTGAGTAGATCCTTCCGATATCGATATCGGTCTCTCTCGAAATATCTTAACTATTTCAGGAACAAGAGCACAGGCCCCCATCTACCTGGAAGCAAAGAGGATGTTAGTAGACGAATGTTTTTATGGAGCGTTCTCCCGTTCGGTAATCCTGCCTGAGAATCTCGGATTCGACCAGATAAAGGCAAACGTGGATCATAATGTCATCCTGATTCATATTCCAAAATTGACCCTTATATCAAAATCAATAAAAATTGAAAATTAGTTGCCAAATAAAAAATATTATTGTATAATAATAGAAGACTTATTTCTATTTCTTCTGTATGTTCTTCAAAAAAAATACATCTGATACTGACTCGGTAGCAAGCAAGTGAATTAAAAACATGGATGCAGTAGTGACGGGAGTTATACTCTCCTGAATTATTGCCTCTATTTATGGAGTAAAAAAACTAAAAGAGAAACAAACGGAAGAAGAACACAATCATGAGCATCTTGTCGAACCGCCAAAAACTATCGAAAGAAAGAGTTTATGGAAACGTCTTTTTTTCAAATAAGATGAATCGAATCTATCCTCTCTTCATTCTTGTGTTGTTCATATTCCTCTCAAATCTCGGAGAAGTTTTTGCTGTGGAGGTGACCTGTCCCCCTTCGAAAAAAACAGAAGCAACGCCAGATGATATTCATGGAAAAATAAAACAGTGCGTTGAGGCGCGAAAAAAACGAAATGAAGCAAGCCTCAATACTTCATGAAGTGACTTTTATTGCCCAAGTGGGAACTTCTCGATTCAAGATAATCAACCAATCAATGATTGACGCATAGCGATGCAAATAGGCATCTCTGTTCTTTTTTCGGCCATTGATTATGATGCCATGGTAAAAATATGTGAACTGAGAGAGTCTCGAATATCGGACATCATCCAATGGCAAAATGAAATTAATACTACATTCAGTTCATCCGAGAGTGATGAAGCCAAAGAGGACTCATCCGATAAGTCTATACTCGCCCGATATAATAAGCTATGCGCCAATGGTGGAGTCAATATCATGAATATTGTCAATGCCAACTCAGAGGGAAAAAAATGGATAAATTCTACCATGAGTTTTCCAGAATGACTCTGCAGAGAAAGAGCCAAACAAAAAGTAAAAATGTGGACCAATCTGAGCTATATCCTCATGAATGAAGGGATAGCAAAATGATACCAGAATGATAAAGATACCTTTCTTGATAAGATAAAAACAAAATATGATGTTGTCCGAGAAAAGTTTCACGCGCTTCTTGAATACATCGACAAATCAACGATGAATCTGACCAACCTAACAAAGAAGACCGTACAATAATATGTGAAGTTCCCTTATACGAGCAAAGAAGTCTCTCGGACAAAATTTTCTCATTGATGAAGATGCTCTCTTGGATATTGCAGAGACAATTCCTGTCGAATGACATCACATTATCGAGGTATGACCTTGATATGGTGCCCTCACCAAGCACCTCGTAGCACAAAATCCCTCACGCCTTGATCTCGTAGAGCTCGATACTGATATGATTCCAATACTCGAAAAAGAGTTTCCAAAAACAGCTATTCACCACAAGGATATTCTGCAATTTGATCCACCCCATGAGCAATATTCTATTATTGCAAATATTCCTTATTATATAACCTCCCCCATTCTCTTCCGTTTTCTCTATGATGTACCAACACCTCCCGATGCAATGGTTATTATGATGCAAAAAGAGGTCTGAGAAAAAATCCTTGCAGGAAGAGCAAAAAAGCCTCATCACTCTCTCATATCTCTTGCAATGGAACAAGCCTGCGAAGATATCGAGGCCATTCGTTATGTTGGCAGTGAGTGTTTTCGCCCAGCACCAAAAGTAGATTCAATCGTTCTCCGATTTGTAACCAAAAAAGGGCGAGACCGAACAGAAGAAGCTGTTCTCTTGGAGCTCTGGAAAAAAGCTTTTGCTCAACCACGAAAGACACTCATATCCAATCTTCGTGGACACTACCATGAAAACACTCTACGAACATGGCTCATAGAGTATGGATATGATGAACGAGTTCGTGCAGAAGCGATAAAGCGGGAGGATTGGAATCAACTTGTACAGGAACTATACTAAAAACCTCCCAATAATTGATATTTTTCAAAAGTTCTGCTAAAATAAATAGGAATACTTTTATTCCTTCTTTTTATTGTTATGAAAGATATACCATCATCAAAGATTCTCCTCCGAGGAGCCATCTATGGTTCTATCATTGGTTCTCTGATTACCGTAGGATTCTCTTCAATCTCGACACAAGCCCTCTCTGCCGCTGATGGAGTATTTGGTCAATACTTCATCAATATTGTGACTGCTGCCTGTGGAACAGCAGATGGAGTAGTAACAGGATTTGATTCCACTTCAGGAAGTTATGGAGCAAGAATCTGTCAAAGCTTTCAGACTATGCTTGATGCCAAGAATATCTATGCAAGAAGTGGGCAAATAGGAATTAACACCTCAACTCCAATTCATGCACTGGATGTGAATGGGGCAATTCGGGCAAGTGGAAATATGCAAGCAAGAAAATGGTTTGATGGGGATAATGGAAGCTACTATATGGATCCAAATGGAACCAGTGTGATAAATACTATTAGTGCAACAGGAGATATCTGTACGACCCAGTGAGGAAAAACCGTGTGTCTCGATGCTCAAAAAGGTGACCCAATCTATGAGCGTGGAGTATCTAATTATACTGGAAAGTATCCAACCAATGCAGCATCTACAGGAAATCTTGGTATGTGACTCAAGCAGGAGTGGGATGAATATGGGCGTACTGGTTGTCAGGTATACAAGGATACTTACGGTACATGGACAGCCGCAGATGTTGCAAATTGCCAGTCAGAATATCCCGGAGACGGCCGTATCCTAATGGGTATTGTTAATAATACCTTGAGCATGGCCCATCAAATCAATTACTTGGATTATCAGAGAATGTGAGGGAATCCTTGGATTCCAACATGATGTTCCGTAATTACTACGGCACATATCTGTGATGGGTATACTAAGTGTTGAATATACCCGAGTGGGTATTCATGGACAGATCCAGACTGGCTATATCTTCGTTGTTTCGGGAAATAACCAAAAAAGAAGGCTTAAACCTTCTTTTTTAGTGCGCAAGTTTCGAGATGGATGAATATCTCAAGAGAACTCTGAACGTTGATTTCCATTCCTAGAGATTACACCAATTTGCATACTTTCAGCAATAGCTATGAATTCACCGTGTATTTGGTTTATAGTGGGAATCACTTTTGTGCTCCTCTAGATGTGACTAATCATTCTTTGGTACTTCGTAATACTCGAGTAGATATTTGGCAATATTAGCAAAGAGGGGGGACGAAGTATATTCAGACCATTC
>JAYRRZ010000058.1:0-5033 GCA_041909865.1 Candidatus Altimarinota bacterium
AAGGACATTCTTTACACACGATATATGGACCTTGTTGTCTCCAAGTGTGCCTACCACTTGGGAATATCTCAATGTCTTCGCTGTTAAAGAGCTTCGTCTCTGCTACAGCCTCAACCTCATTCTGGTTGGATGGCTGATCTAGCATTGACAACCTTTTCGACTATCTTTTCTAAGTATCGTTTCGTAATCGTTGCCATGAGTGTTTTTCTGCCTATTTCCTCAAAACCCAAACCTGTTTCCATCGCACCTGCTACCAGTGAATCAAGTTCTTGCTCAAGTGACCCAATGTATTCGACTAAGACTTTCCAACCCGCCATATCTGAGAGATCAGATAGTGCTTGTTCTTCTCGTTCGTTGATGGGTTTTTCCTCAACCGCTTGTGCAACTTCTCGAAAGTCTTTGAAGTAGTCGGGATGGATAGCGTTAGACATTCATTCCTCCCATTTCTGGCATTGGCTCAGGTGGTATCTGTGCGGTAGTTGGTTGCATCATCTGAGCAATCGCCTGATCGAATTGCTGTTTCTGCTGCGCTAACATCTGTTGAGTCTTGAATCCCTCTTTATCACCATTGGTTAAATCGGGTAAAATCTTGTCCCAACCCTGCACGCCTGAATTGCTTAGAATCCTTGTCACAAGTTCTGAGACTGATACCTCACGCCCCTCAGACTTTAATCGTTCAATCATCGGACTGGTTACTTCTCCCGTTTGGGGATTGGGTTGCATATCTGCGGTTAAGAGAGTTAATGCTGCGGTTAGGTTGTCTTGTTGTTCTTTTTTGTCTGCCAAGTAAGTAGACCCTGAGACAATCTCGTAATCAAATAACGTGTTGCTAAATTGATTCTTGCCAATCTTAATCTTTCCAGTCTTCTCGTTGTACATTTCCTCAAACTCTGGATATTGGTTAAAGAGTTCATCAATCTCATCTTTGAATAATCGAATCTGTAAAGCTTTTGGTTGTTTCTTAGTAATTAAAGTGGCAAAGCGTTTCATTACCTTAGTTAAAAATGACTCCATATAGAATCTATCGGCTGAGTCTCTTGCTCCCTCGCGTGCAACTTGCATCTTGAGAGCTTGAGGAGTCTTACCCATTAAAGTAGAATCCTCTGTCGTGGCGTTAGTAAATGACGTTCCAAATTGTTGTTGAAGTGAAGCGTAAATACTTTGTTTGGTGTTGTTAAACGTCTGTACTCCCTGTGGGGTTAAGTTCAAGACTTGAGCGAAGTTAGATGAGTTGTTACCTAACCACTTCTCAGCCGGACCCCATTTAATAGAGTTCTGTGCGGCAATCGCCTGCTTATTCAGCATTACCGGTGGGAATATCGACATCTTTATAGAACCAGCGTAGAGATTCCAGTTTCCATTAAGAGCCATTTGCATACTCTTACCGCGTTCTGAGTCGCCCATGCCCATAAAATCGTCTAGTAAGGGCAAAGAGTATTTACAGACTACTGGTAGTTCCCCGTCTTCATTGGGGTTGTCCATGTCGCGAATAATCGTGTCAGCTCCAGGTACGTAATCTACCCATCGACCGCGTTCGTACATTGATAAGACTTTGAAGTATCCGCTTTTCTTAGCTTCCATCGCCTCTTGATATTCTTGGTATTCACGTGATGTTCTATCCTTAAAGTCTCGATCCATCTTTTCACCAGCTCTATCAGAAAAAAGACGAATAACCGTCTTGACATTCTGATACCCATCTGTGTTTTCAATTGATCTAAACCACTCTAGCGACTTCCACGTTCTCACAATCACATAATCAGAGTCTTCAAGTGATACAGCTCCAACTTGTGGGAAG
Source organism: Candidatus Altimarinota bacterium (assembly GCA_041909865.1). GTDB lineage: Bacteria > Patescibacteriota > Gracilibacteria > BD1-5 > UBA2023 > JABFSX01. Next base: position 1,796 of record JAYRRZ010000058.1, read on the forward strand.
ATGTCTCTAATGTTAATTAGCCACATATCGGGACCCACATAGCCATCTTCTTTAGCCACCCAATCAACAAAAGCAAAGAAGTTGCCATAAATGTTTGAATAAAGATCAATCATTCGGCACTTGGTTAGAAAATCAAATTGTGAGTTAGCATTGGGTAGAACATACTTATCAATCGTCATGTTCATCAGCTTGCTACTAGCTTCATCGTTCTTGCTCATCGCCTTAAACTTACCTGTCATAAGTTGAGCCATGACTCTGTTAGAGCGTTCAATCTGCATCGTGGAGAGTACGGGATCAAATATCTCGCTCTTAGTTAAAGCAGAGATAGAGTCTTGTAATTCATTGTTGAAAAGCTTTTCGTAGTCAGTCCATCGTTCGCGTTTGGTCTCTAAATACTTATCAGCCGCGTCATACCTAGAAAGTATTGTTTTAGTGAGTTCCTGTGGTGTTTCTGCCATATTTTGCCAACAAAAAAACCCGCCACAACTTAATGTGTGCGGGCTTTCAGTACGATTGCTGAATACCGACTGATAACAAAATACTATAGAATTAGCAGACTGTCAAGTGGTTTGCTTATACTTGCGTCTACGCATCTTAACAACCTTAGTTGAACTGATAATCGGTTTACCGTCTTTTAAGATAACAGTAAGATTAAGTGATCCGTACTTTTGTTTACGAATAGTAGTATCTAAGAATCTAATCAGTTCTTGGTGTTCAATACTTAACATAGCCTCCATTTTCCATGACTACATAATCGCAGATATTCCCATCGTTTAATTTGAACGTACATGAGAATACACCATTACCTTGTGCCTCCATGTCTTTGACCATATCCACATACGCCGGTGAGTTATTGGTGTTGTAAAGCATTTCTATGTACCAGCGTTCAACTTTTATTTGCATAATTAAAAATAAATAGTGTCGTCTGGTAATTGAAAATCGTCATCACTTGGATTGAATCCCTCAACCCCATATCTGATTGAATCCATTGGGTTAGACCACTCATGCACCCTGTCGTCTGGTACGTTTATTATTTTCCCGTTCTTATCTGTAAGCCACATATAGTTTCTGTATGCCTTAATAGATCTTGTGCTTCTACTGGTAATACTTATCCGTTGATCTTGCACGTAAGCTATACCACGATTCACACTACCCTGTCCCTTAACTGAGCCAACAATCGGCACTCCATAACTTGCTATCTCATCAATGCTCTTGGGTTCTGCACTATCAGCTATTGTTAAGATAGACTTATTATTTAGCAAAAGTAAGTCAGCTATTGATTTATTACTAAGTCCTTTTTGATAGATTAGTTCATCGAGAATAATCCCACCGTTATATCTATAAATGTCGTGTGCTACCGTTGGATCAACAGAGTACCCAAAATCCAACCCCCTGCGTTCCAAGCGGGCTTCGTGTGGTATTTCGTCGATAATTTTCCAACCAGTATAAATACGCCCCTCAATCTCTCCGAGTTGTCCTAGTCCATACACCAGCCACCAATTTTTGTTATTTTTGCGACTCTCTATAGAGTCTATGATCGTCTTTGGTAATACCTCTAAACAATCAAGATATGTTAGAGTAATAAAATCGTGATCTACTACTCCTTTAATCTTGTCGTAATACCAGAACTCCTCACTTGGATTCCAGTCTAACCAGATAACGTCTTTAGTTCTTACCTCTAGCTGTTCATATATGTTGTAGTCGATGTTGTTTGCCTCATTTAAAAACAATACATCCCTACGTGGTCCATGAGCTTTACCCAATTTATCTATTGAAATAAACTTTAGAACAGTCTCGGTTTCAAAAGTATAAGTATGCTTGGTTGAGTTCCATCGAGAATCTCTCCAATAACCCCTATCAATCATTATCGCCTTGAAATCACGAATAGCACCATCCTCTAAATGCGGATATGACTCACTAAGTATATCTACCTTTTTGTTTCCTCTAGTTTGGCAATAATCAATAATCCAAACTAATATGGATATTGTTTTGCTTGCACTCGTACCACCACATACTGCTCGTATGCGTTTTTTAAGCGTAAATATCTTTTGTGTTGCCTGCGTGTCTTGGAAGTTAAACTCTTGATTTTCCACCATATATAGGTTCAGGTATTGTTACAGTGGCGTCTATTGTCTGTTTAGGCATACCGTCTAACCTATTGTTAAACTCCTTAATTGCTTGCATATCTCCTTTTTCAGCTAACTCGGCAAGCTTTCTAGCAATTATTTTACTTCGTGGTATTCCTGTTTCTCCAGCTTCTTCTGCCGCCTCTCTAATTAAACTCGCCATAGTCCACTCTTTAGGTGGTCTACCATTTGGATTAGCGTTGTTTCCTGGCTGAAATTGATTTGGTGGATTTGGGTTACTCATTCCGATTATTTTCCGTTTATTTTTGTACTATTTGCGGTAATAGTTTTACTCATAGTTTCCTTAATTCCTTAATAAGTCGCTTCTTTTCGTATTTCATAGCATCTTCTACAAATGACTTAAAGATCATAATATCGGTTGATAAAGCCGTCTTACATTGTCCTTGGTTTGCATCGTAATTAGATTTTAATATCGGTGTGAGTAATCTATCAAACTTCTCATCTATGTATTTTGGTAAATTAGTATACATGTGTTATTATTCCTGTTCGCATAAAGGCTCAAGTTAACGCTTGGGCGTTTTTGTTTTCAAGGTTTTCTTATAAATTGGTTTCGTTCCCTTAAGAGGTAAAATTACAGTATACTCGCTTGTAAATCCCATCTTTTTATTCTGTTTGTTTATATTCCACAACACATCGACCATCTCTCCAAAAGTTGTGTATCCTTTTCTTTTCTGCAAGTAGCCCTGATCAGTAATTGTGGCGTTTAATGTTTTTTCAAATCCTTTACCAATTGTAGCCATAAACTTAACTACTTCCTGATTTCTTTTTAATAATTTCATTTATTCCCCCATCCTGCTGTGCTTAATGTACTTAATGGACCTCTTACACTTCCCCATCCTTTTTTCATCTGATTATTACGTGTTCCGTTTCTACCTCTTTTGAATGGTTTAGTTGGTTTACCACTCTCTATACATTTGTTCATAAGCTCTCAGGCGTTTAATAAGCTCTCATCTGAAAGTTCATTTAATACACTCAAAACTAACACTTTCTGAGTAGTAACCATTTGACTCACCTAACCAGCGAAGTGTTACATAGCCTTTCTTAGTTGTAAGTTTATAAAAAGTCCACGTAAAAGAATCTGGATTTTCTGG
>JAYRRZ010000059.1:0-59956 GCA_041909865.1 Candidatus Altimarinota bacterium
CAAGGAATTAAAAAAATACTATCGTGATAAATATCAAATTTCAAAAGAAGAATTTGAAGCAGAGCGTACCAAGAAGCTTGAAGCTCTCGAAGATAAAATCTACGGACTTGCTGACAAGTACGAGATTACCGACCTCGATCCTATCATCATACGAAACCTACCTGCTACTCATTCGAAGCTTACAAACCTTATGACAGCAGAAGGCAAGCAAAAGCTTGATGGTATGATACACGGAGAGTTGAGTTGGATTCCTCTCTATCGCCTTGGTATCTACGATTCTAGTGTGAACATCGGAAAGATGTTTGAGAAGTTCGGGAATACTCCAAAAGATGAATACGCTAAGGTTCTCGAGGAAACTATGGGTGGTGAAGCATTCGATAAATACTTCTCTGATGCCCAACAGCAAATGCTTCGTGACGGTTCTGTACACAAAGTAGCTCGTGATATGATCGAGTCAGGAATACACCCAGAAAAATTCCGTGAGTTCTCTGACACTATCAACCATCTCGAACCAGAAAAGAAAGAACGAGTGATAGACCGAATAATAAGCGTAAACGAGAGTGACCTCAAGGCTATTCTCGGAGTAATGAAAGAGACTGGCGATATGGATTGAGCTTTGGAACTTCTCATGGGCGCAGGCTACAAAGAAATTTCCAAGGAAAAACTTGTAGAAAAGACTCGTGATGCTTATACTACAGTCACGAACTCACCATTCAATAAACCAAATTGTTAATATGTACTGTCCTATCAACCATCTCGAGGGTCTCATGAACGAGGCCAGAGACAAACAAAAGCATACCTTACAGGATGCCGCACGACAAGACCTGTCTCTAGCAATGCTAGAGACTATCTTGCGTTACAAGGATAATGTGAAAGATCCTCGAATACAGGTTGAGATGAAGGATGCCATAGAGCGACACAATCAGACGCTCCTAGAGTCAGACCTTCGTACTGAAAACGATAAGATTCTCTCGACATCACACCTCGAGAAGAGCGTAAGGAAGTTCACGAATGAATTTGAACAATACCTTATCAAAGAACGAATGACTTGAACCTGAGATCCTACCTCTTTGGGAGGTCGAGTTCTCAAATTTCTCAATAGGAATTACAAGGGGCTTACTATTGGTCCTGCCATCGGTCGTGTCTTTATGGAATCCGCACAGGCGGGTATTGTTACTTTTACGGAAAGATTGGATACCATGATAAATTTCAAGGTGCCAGAGTGATTGAAGATACCTGATGCGGGAAACCTCAATAAGAATGTAAAATTCCACGCCAGAGAGTTCGAGCAAACAGGTTCTATGTTTGGTTCAAACCTACTCACGAGCAAGGACGGTAAGCTCGAAGCTATGTTCAATAAACCTGCTGACTTCTTCCAGAAACTACAAAGTGGGATTATGGATCCTGTCATCGGGAAGATAGAAAATTTTATGTACCATAGCCTTTTCCAAAAAAAGTTTATCGAGAAGGCAATGGAGATGGACGGATATAAAGGACCCGTATCTGAGTGGACTCCTAGTAGTTCAAAATTTTTGTTCAAGGATAATATTACCTCGGCAAATCAGATTCGTAAGAACCATATTATCCAGGAGATCAAGCGTAAGTCTCGCACCGAGGCATCGAAGCTCTTTTTTGATTACGCTGAAAATCCTCTCATGGTACAGAAAATGGAACAGCTCGTGCCATTTACCAACTATATGTACTCAGGAGTGCGTATGCTCTCTCGATATCCTAAGAGTATGATGTTCACCGCAGTAATGCTGAACAACCTACAGTATGCCTATGGAGAAGATGTTTGGTATACTGACGATAATGGGGAAAAAATAGATGCTTGAGTATCACTACGATTCCCTGCGCTTGCTGCATTCGGACTTGGTGGTGTAGGACTCAATGTCCAAAGATTCATGCAGTTCTCACCTGCTAATACTTCTCTATCACCACTTCCGGTATTTTCATTCCTTACAAACCGTGAGGACTTTCGATACAAGAAGTTCTATGAGACAGGAGATATGCGCGATTTAATGGATGTAGGACTCACTACGCTCGGTGGATCTATTGGTCGTATGTTCAAATGACTCTCACATATTGGCGATCCATACAGCAAGGATTATAACCCTGTGAAGGATATCACAGAGACTCTTGCCTATATTGCTACAGGTATGCTTATCAAAGATAAAACACAGGCTATCGCTTGGCAAGCCTATATAGAAAAGGACTTTGACGCATTGCTTAATCTCTCTGATTTACAGCTTAATCAGTTTTTCAAGCATCCATCAAACGGTGGAAGTCTTACCAGAAAATCTATTGAGGCTGCAAAGGAGGCAATGGATCTCGGACTTATCTCAAAAGATTTCAAAACTGACGGTCACAAGATTGTTCTCGAGGCAATCACAGGACTTGGAATTATGAAGAATAGTTTCAGTTCAGAAGATTACCAACATACTAACGATGTCCTTGGGAATATGCTCGATGTAGCATTATGAGACCAGTTCTCATTTACAAACTCTGACTTTGATAATTTCATATCCAAGGCGGAGATGTTCTCAACCTCGAAGAATTTCAAGCATTTTGAACAGTACAACAAAAAATTATTTGATACCTACAAACACTACGGTGAACTCGCTTCATTCTACCGAGGGCAGAAAGATGCGTATACTCTCATCAAAGATGAGAAGACTCGCACACAAGGTATGGCAAAGATGTTTGCACTCAAGTATCGCTTCACCGGAGATGAAGGGATGTCGATCGATGAAAAAACCAGTGCTATCATGTCCGGAAAACTCAAGCAAGTGATGATGAGCAATGGTGGTCAAGGACTTCCAAAAGGTCCTGCGATGACAGAGCAATATTTCAAAGCTATGGACTTCAAAGGAAGTATGACTATGGATTATCTCAACCAAGCCAACTCAGTTATTGGATTGCAGAAAGCTCGAAAGCTTTTTACTTCACTTGCCTATGCACAAACCTCTTCGCAAAAGAAGCAAGAGTATTTTGATTTGGCAAAATCTGTATATAATAAAGAGAAGAGCGCATTTGAGACATTCAAGATGACAGGGACACCAGAGTTTGACCTCTATGTTCTCTCGGACGATTACAAAACATTCCAGGACAAAGTAGATCGTGCTGAAAGTTTTATACAAACTTCTTACAAACAGCGTGCAAAAGTCGAAGCCTGAAAATTTGATAAGCTTGTAGCTACTACCAAGAAAGAAAAAGAAGCCCTCGCAGTAACACTCTGACTTAATACTGACGAGAAGATTATCGAAAAGGCTCGCGACATGCTCTCTGATTCTGCGAACACTCATTACTATAAGTATTCTCAGAATCCTGAAAAACTCTCTTCTATTCTTAACAGCATTCAGTAATATGGCAGAAACTTATATCTGACAACTCAATGAGAATTTTCTGAAAAGTTCCGAAGTAGAAATCGGAAGACAAGATTCAGGAAAAGGAACCACTATAAACAGTGGTATTTCTGGTAAAAAAATGAGCTGGGATGACTGGGAAGTTGAGAATAAAATTGACAGTTCAAATCGTCAAATAGAAGCAGAGCGTCAAGCACAAGAAAGAAAAAAGTTTCAAGATGCAGAAGCACAATACAATCTTGTTCAACAGCGATACAAGGCAGAGCGTCAAGCATTGCTAAGTAAAAGTGGTGCGCTTACTCCCGAGGAACAGGAGAAGCTCAAAACTTACAATGATTCGATGAAGCTCTCATTCAAGGATATGTCAAAAGACAAACAGCTTTCATATGCTGGTCTTTGACTTACTCCTGATCCTGCTACGCCAAATCCTATTGCTCCACCAGTACGAGCCACAGAACAGCCATGAGCTACTACACCAACTCCCTGACAGCAGGCAAATGGTGGCGGTGGGTTCGTGCCTCCTCCTGAAAAGAATAAACCAAATCAATATACCTTTGCTGATGGTCATAAAGAATATGATAGCACTGCTATACCTGATGTATTACAAAAAGGTAAAATCACTCCTGCTCGATACTTTGCTATGAACGGTATGAACTTCATCCGTGATGCTAAAAAACTTGCAGCAGAAATGGGGATGACCAATTATCGTGGTACTCCTGGGGAGAACTACGCTCTTGTGAATTACATGGAAGAAAAGAAAAATGGTAATCCTACCGCAGGTGGAGAACAGAATCGTGGTAGTAATCGTAAATTCGATGGTATCAAATCCGATGTTCTACCAAACCGTTTTACTCAAGAAGAGCGTGATAAGGTTATGGCAATGACTCCCGAGGAACAAGCCAAGTATGTTTCTGAAAGAAATGTGGCTGACCTCAAGAAGATGCTCCCTGGTAATGTCGGTCTTATCAATAAGGTATTCGGAACGAACTACACCTCTGATGATCTCACTGGTGGTATCGGTCGAGCTACCATTATGGGTACTGGTATGACTGCCAAGGGTATGGAAGTACAGAAACTTATCGATGGACTCAATGAGGCTACTGCTAATAAGTTCATGAGTAAGGGTGCTGAACTCGACAACTCTGTCAAAGACAATGAGCGGATGAATACATGAAGTGTTCAGTCTGGTCGTCGTAAGATTCTCGAGGATATGGTCGATGGTCGTACTCCTATGGGACAAGGCACTACGCTTGATGCTCAAGACCAAGAGTATATGCAAGCCTACAAAGACTATAAGCGTGTGAAAGCCAATGCTGATAAGTATAATCAGATGGTTTGAGCGTGGAATAATATGGACCCGAATAATGTCGCTCGTAATAAACAGCTCGTTGCTATTCAGCAATTCGTGAATAATATGAAGGACACAGATCCTCAATCATTCCAAGCACTCCAATGAGATCTCGACAAGATTCCTGAATTTATTTCTAAGGGTGGTACTGGAAAAATCCCTACTGCTACAGTAAATCATCCTGCCGATGGCAAGACTGAGACTACTCCTGGTTCTACAGGAAAAGTTGACATAGCACCTCCTTCGAATAATAATATCCCTGATGCTACTGATGGAGTGTACACCAAAACCAATGCACAAAACAATGGTGGACTTCCAAAACCAGAGGTAGACAAGGGCGGAACCATTCTTAAAGACAATGTAAATCCAACACCTACGGTCAAGAGTTCTGGTGGTGGATATGTACGAGAAGAACCGGATGCTCGATATGGATATTCCTCTAACCAAATTTCAAGATGATAAACGATCTATGAACATGGGAGAACACCCAAGCTAGGAAGGATGCGCAGATATCAAACCCTGCTACTCCGATGACTCCTACAAACACGGACATCGCAACACAACCGACAGATAAGGTTGTTACCGCAGACCCTACCAATGGTGGGGTCGTTCCTGGTGACAATGCCAAGAAGCCTTTCGATATCAATGCTCTCAACAGAGGACTATCGATGGCAGGTATATGAAAGCAAAACAATGACCTTGCTAAGTCATACGGAATCTCTGGCAACGGTGTAGCCGAAGAGGAGACCTCTACTCTTCCATCATTTCTCTCTGATGCAGAAGGGAATACCTACGAGCGTAAAATCAAAAAGGCTACCAATGAGATGGACGAAGCCAAGAAGACTCGGTTCTTCCAAGATATGAAGGGAATCGATCTTCAAAAAAAACAGCCAAACTCTGGTTCCGCCATTCATCCCGATATTGGAGGATCATTTCAAGACACCACTGATCTGGCAGATGGGTTCATGCGCTCTACACAGATTTTGAATAATAAGGCTTTGACTGCCGATGGTTCAATCGCCAAGTTCAAATCAGCGTATGAGGCATTCAGTAATGCCTTACAGCAATCTGCAAAGCTTGACCCAGTATCTCGCACCTCTGCTATTCAAGAGTCTCTCGGAGAACTCAAGATGGCTATGATACCTCTCGTGGATAAATCCAAAGGAATTATCTATGCACAGGAAGGTGGACGAACTGCGGCTTATGACCGTCTCGATGCTTTTGGAAAAGAACTCTCACAGTATGAGAAGCTCTACAAGTCTTCGTCCGAAGATATCCAGAATACTATCAAGGCGTATCAAGAGCAGGATAGCAAGTTCTCTGTAGCATATCAAAAGCTAGACTTCACACAGAAATCAGAGAATGCCAAAAGTAGACTTCGAAGCAACAAGGCTTACACTGCCTTTATGGATGTGATGGCGGAAGCTAATCCTGATATGAAGCCTATCATAAATAATTTTATGAACGCCTCTACGATCACAGACGATGAGAAAGCTTTCCTCGAGAAAAACTTTATCGGTGGTTCATTCAAAGAACTCTTTGATGCTCGCTCTCAGGCTATCAAGGACTTTGGTCCAAGTGCAGCCGCATGGTTCAAAGACTTCGAGGACATCATCAATGTGAAAAATGAGATATACAAGACTCGTATGGACGATGTGACCGAGTCTATGGTTGCTCCTACGATAGATCCAAACCAACTCATGTTCTATATCAATAGGGGATATTAGACAACCAAGGTTGACATACAGCACCATAGCTATATAATGCCTGTATGATAGATCAGAAACAAGCGGAAGTTGCTCATCTTTCCCTAATTTGAAAATCAAATGAGTACATCTGTGACACTCTCAATTTGGATTCCAGTTTTGTGGCATCCGTTTTAGAGAATCGTGAAGTTAAAAAATGGATGGAAGATGCCGAGATAGATGCCCTTACTCGTAAAGTAGATCTCGCACGCCTCAAGGGAGCAAATGATATCATCGATAGACTCATTGAGTGAGCAAGACAGATTACCGATGCGGAGAACGGTGTCGATGCCAGGAAGTGGAATCGTAATCATATAGAACTATTCAAGCTTCTTGTTACAAATCTGCAAAAGCAGGAGGTTAAAGCCCTCAATATCATCCAAAATAACTTCATTCAGAATAATCAGAATGTATCACCGCTCTCGGGGTTCGAGGAAAAACTCTCTAAGTTGAACTCGAGACAGCAGGCTGCATTCTGGGATGACCTCGACCAGCTTATCAATAAACACGTCTCATATGCCAGTGCCATTGAAATTATACAGTAGTCGAAATGAAATCTTTACTGACTTGGATCTCGAGGAAACCGTGATGCAGGCTCTTACGGATATATTCGAGGACTATGGTAAGTTTGAATATGATGAAGAAACCAGGCATTGCTATACTCCGAAGCCATCGCCTACTGCTATTATTCATCGCCTCGAGAAAGAATATCGAGGTATAACCTTCGTTATATGGACTTATACAAACAGAGATTAAAAAATGATTTTGCATTTTATGTAAAGGAAAAACTCTATGTTCCGATGGAAACAGACGGAGAGGGTAAACCTGTTCCGATGATTATTACCTCTGTCCATAAAGACGCAGTATTTGAGATTACAGACTCGAAGAAAGTTTTGGTGATGTGATATCGCTGATTTGGTAAATCGGTGCTTGTATCATACGCCTATGCCCTCTGGCGGGCTGATATGTGGAATGAGAGTAGTGCCATCATCTCATCGAATGAAACGCTTGCATCGCAAAAATTAGACTGGATTCGTACCGAAGTAGAGTTTGGTAATCCAAAATTGGCTCATCTCTCTGCGGCCTGAATGGCATCGATGACCTGGAACAAGACAGAAATATGGTTGCTCGATCGAGATAATCCTATGACTCGTACCGGAAAAGATGGTAAGCTCGAACAAATATTTCGAGTCAAAGCTAAGATATATGCGCTCGGTATCGGTGGATCATTCCGAGGTATCCATGTACACAATATCATTGCCGACGATATCGTGGTGGAAGAGAACTCCTGAACGGACGAAATGCGTACAGCTCTTACCAAGAAATTCCTCGGTGCGGCATGAGGTATGAAACTCAAGGGAGATCGTACCAAGGTTATCCTTGTTGGTACACCACAGCACCCCGAGGATGTACTGATGACGATTAAAAAATCTACTGAGAAAGGTTGGGGGAAATTTATTCTCCCAGTTCTTACACCAGAAGGTATGCCTTCGTGTCCTGAAATGCACGATATGAATTGGATTGAGGAACAGAAAGAGTTTCTTACCCTTCATAATAAGGACAATATCTGGCGACAGGAGTATCTTCTTGAAGCTCCTGATATGAACGATATGAACTTCTTCGGTGAAGAAATTCTTGAGGATTCCAAGGATCATAGTGCAATTTGTCTTTTCTCCTACGACAAAAAGCCTGACGAGATGATCATCATAGGGACCGACTTTTCCGTGATCGAAGATAAGAATCGAGCGGAGAAATACGACGGTGACTACTTCGCTATTATCTGTGTAGCGTTCAATACTGTTACCTATGAAAGAAAAATTATAAATATTTTTAGAGATAGGTGACTCTGAAAAACTCAACAGCTTAACATGGTACTGCACTGGGATAGGATATATGAAGCAAACTTCATAGCAGTAGAAATGCACGCCTTCCTGGGGTGGGCCGCACAAGACCTCAAGAGTGGAACCACTATGACACGTCTGTTTGATACTGGCGACAAAAAAGGTAAGTACAACCTTGATACTGGTATCCCATCTCTACAATATACTTTCGAGAAGGGGTACTATAGGTTCCCATATTATGATGATTACTCGAAGGAATACACAAACTCGCTCTTTCAGGAACTCAAGGCGTTGAACAAGTCGAGTCACGATGATCTTGGCGATGCGCTTCTTCGTACTGAAATCGTAATAAAAGCCCACCAAGGTGGACTAGTAGAATATGATTCAGAGTTCTGACTATTCAAGACTATCTCTAAGACTCGTCAAAAACAAATTCATGAGAAACGAGCCAATGATGCACGTCTTGGAAACTTTCTGCAATAAGGTATTCAAAACCACATTTCAGAATATATTCTCGATATTCCTCCTGCTTCGTTGAGATAGTATCTCACGGAGCTTTTATTTCTACAAACAAGAGGGTAGCCCTTGGTAAGTAGAATACCATATCAGGATGTCCATCATTGGCTAGAGTCATCCATCATCTTCCGACAGGGATTTTTCCTGCGTTGATTCTTTCACACCTGTACTGGGTTTTTTCTTTGATGAAGTCTTTGATTTCTTTGATAATTGGAGTCGATTTCTTGCTAGTCATAGATTTGCGAAAAAATTAAAGTTATCAAAATGATTTGTCCTGGCGAGAATCGCACACTGCTTTCGTGATTCCTCGAAGAGATCTGCCATAGTTTTTACCTTGCGTGTCCAAGTAGTCTTGGTGTACATACTGCGGAGAACCTGTTCGAATGGTCTCATCCATTGTAGCTTCACTGGTAGGTCAGAGGTATCAGGTCAGTAGAACTGAACCGAATATGCCACGAGCTTATCTCGAAGTCATACCGACGATTTATTCCGGTACTTCCTGAGTTCTTTATTACCAAAATAGTAATCGATGAACATTGGTAGACCATATCAGAACTGCGATGCCTCGACATGTGAGAGATAGATATGATTTCCAAACATATTGGTATCACGCTGTATCCTCTCGGTGTTCATTATCGATGGGATATTCGATGTTCCCGAGTTGATAGCACCATGGGGAAGAATAGGATATACCACAGCCAAGATTTGTTGGAGCCACATTTCGTTCTTACAGAGGATCTGAAACGAATATGGGATACTATCTTGATATCCACGCCAGAGATACATAATCTCGGTCGTGAGGATAAGTGCCTGCAATTCTGTGAAGAAGTATAGGTTGCCCTCTATGTAATCATAGACAGCATTAAATACTTCTCGCTCACTCTTCTGCGCAACTACGGGGGTATACTGCGTAATCATGAGACTCTTATTGACGAGGATCTCACCGACATACGGATGAGTCACAGAGATGGCATAGTCGCTTGCACGATTAGCACTCGCCTTGTAAAAATTTAGGTCTTGGTCAATGAGATATTTTCATACACCATTACGAATAAGGATGAAGTTTTTCCCCATAACCTGAAATGGATTTTTGAATATGACATTCCCTATGACGGATCTCGAGCGAGACTCGGCATTCTCAGGGAGTCGTCACTCAATAAATGGTTGGTCCAACTCGAAGGTTGCAAGAGGAGTCTCACGAAAATGGGAGATAGTCTCGTCGTCGATATCGTGTACAAAATTTATACGAGACCAATATTTGTAGCTTGGTGGTCGCTTGGTATAGTCAGGGATACACCAGACATTATTATATCCCTCCTGCCATAGGCGCATCCATTCGAATGGATCCTGGACAACGATAGCTTCGTACTCTGGATTAGGTAAATCTACTCCAAGATACGCTCACTTGTATCATTTCGTAATATGGATGACTCAAGCTTCGAGGGATTCATTAAAATATATAACACCAGAAATCTCAAAGCTGTCCTTGTTGTCCCCACCATAGAGGGGAAAGTACACCTTTCAATCTTCTGTAAGTCATACAACAAGCTTCCTGACAGTGTCAGGCTTAATCCCTATCTTCTCGAACGATCTGAGTATGTCGGGCCTTTCGGACAATCGCTTTTTTCCCGTCACGAACGATTCAGGAAATAAGTTTGTCATGTTGAATGTAGTTCGGCTCATCGGCTATACGAGGATTAAATATCAGAATACCTGTTTTGGTAACACGACCAGTAAAAAAATACACCTTATCAGCCTTAATAGGTGCGCAGAAGCCTCACCTACGGTCGACTCATAGCATAACCCACCACTCTTTAGTGGTTTCGTTTCTTCCCATCTTTCAGACGTATGCGTCTTTTTTTGCTGGCATACCAATTTTTTAGATAGTTGTAAGTAGAATCGTCAATCTCATAAACCCCACGAGAGACTCGCTTCACAGTGAAGTCCCCTTGGAGTTTATAGAAAGCCTGACGAGTGATGTTGCAAGACTTGAGAAAGTCTTTTAACTGAAATTGCATACTAGAGAGAGTTCACTTTTTGAGTGATTGAGTAAAGGATAGCAACGAAGTTTCCAGAAACCTCAGGCTTGATATTCATACTCTTTTGAGCAAGCTCAATACTGATCTCATTCATAAATGAGAATTTGAAATCTTGGAGAACTGTGAAAGGTACAGATACTACATTTACCTCATTAGCTACATCGTTCTTCTCTTTAGTGAAATGAGCAGTAATGTTGGTAGCACGAGTATTGTAATCCTGAAGATCAGCTTCGGTCTTACCTTCTACGAGAACATAAGACTTTCTGTCTTCTGTCATAGTAGGACGACCTTGGTCATCAAGAACGAAGAACTCTTTACCAAGAGCCATATATTCTTCATTCTGTTTAGTCTCGATTTTTTGGAGACGATCTTGATATGCAGTAACATTTCCAACGAAACAGTTGATAAAGTTACCTATTCGGACAAGACATCCAGGAGTCTTAGCACCTGCAAGCATATCAGAAATAAAGCCCATATCACCATTGGTGAGAGGAATATTTACTGTATCGGAGCTAGTAGATGGAACATCATTGACAGCCTCATTAGAGACTTCAACTCCATCATCTACTGGAACTTCCACAGTCTCAGACTCTGGGGTAACAGGAACTTCCTGTTCGAGTGTGTCGTTAGACATAAGTTAAAAAGAAAAGGGATAAATTCTCACGAGGAGAGAGAGAACAGCAAGGGTGTACATTGCACCTTAAATATGCCTTATGGAATACTCTCAGTACCTTGCGTCTCTCTCCCTCCTTACGAGGGGTGCTATTTTGCATAGCAAGATTCGCCATTGTTTTTCACTTCGGAATACTGAATACATTTTCCGAAGCGCATACGAGCATCTTCGATATGACGAAGCGCAAGCATACAGTTTGCGATTACTTCACCCTTATCAAAAAGTGGAGTAGTGTTTGGACTCTTGAGAATTTCTGCAAATTCACGAGTCATCATCTCAACTCGCTTGAGTTCTGTACGAAGCTCCTCTGCCATAACGACAGGATCGTGAGTTGTTTGTGGCGCTGTGCCAACTTCTTCTGGATTCATAAAAAGAAAATTAAGAAATAGTACCAAGGATATCTTTTTCATCAACTACCTTCATCATCATACCATCAACAATAACATTGGTTCCCACTGCATCAGAACAGATAACACGAGTACCTGCCTTTAGTACGATAGTTTTTCCTTCTGTTCAGAAGTCAAACATAACCTGATAAGTATCAGTAAGGAGTTCTCATCTATCTTCTTCGAGGATGATCCCCGATGCAGATGTGACAGTTTTCTTGATTGGAAGAAGGTATATTTTTCAGTTGAAGGGTGTGATATTAGACATGGATTGCATAGTATTTTTGAGTAGGAGTTACAAGATACTTATTCATAATAGGTTTCTTGCCTTGAGATGTACGGAAATGATTGATGTTACCTTCTCATGCACGACCAAGCGTATGCTTTTTTGTACAGAGAGTAGAAGATTTTCTGCGACCGTAGAGCTTTGCCCGACGAGTAGCACGATTATCTTTCCAATGATGAGTGAGTTGTTCCATAGGAAAATGTAAAAAAATAATGGTTGCGCAGGTCAGGAGTCAAACCCGACGACCTCTCGGTTATGAGCATCCGAGCGAGATATCGCTTCTCCACCGCGCATACACCCCAGTTTCCCGGAGATGTATGTCCTTATTATGCCAAGGAAAGAACATGACTCGGACAGTATATAGATGACAACCTAAGTTGTCAAATGTTTTTAGTCTCTGTGTTCACAGTGACACATATAAGAACAGAATCGCATTCATTTTCTCGAGTGTTTTCTTCAACATTCCACACATTTTGGTCTCCATCAAAAAAACCATTTTACATTATATTTTATTGATGAGAAAAAATCAGAAATGTAATAGAGTATAATCATAATTACTGAGTAATGTTAATACTAAAGTCTTGATCCTTGGCACACATAGTGATAACCTGCTTGATAGAATCAGTAGGAAGTATCCCTGATGTGAGGCTTTCAGTATCATCGATGATGAGGGCGAAGTATCGTTTTTTATCAGAGATAAGATTGGCAAAATGCGCATCGATAATCATCTTCATACCCTTGGATAACCATTGGTACTGAACACCATTCTGAGACACGATGAACACTTTCTTGTAATCATCGTTGGTCTTATTCTTGCGTAGGAGTTCAATCTCGAATCCTTCTGGGAAGAACTTCTTGATTTCATCCACCTTGGTTTGCATCTCACGGAAAGTCACACCCTTAGGTGAAAGAGCTTCTTTGACTTTTTCAAGTCCTGCGAGATCAAAGGTCTTGAGTTTCTCGGTGAGTTCAAAGTCTTGCTTACGAAGATCTTGAATACGATCCTCGTTGTTATTCCAGGAAGCAATAGCCGCCTGCTCGTTGCGATAGTTCGTCTCGAGTTCAAATACTTTGTTCGAGAGTTCTGTCTTACGATTATTCCATCGCTCCATAGTGATGTTAAATTCTGTCACACCAGAGCTGTTCGCGAGTTCAGTGGCCTTTTGTAGGCTTAGCTTCTCTTGCTGTTTGAGTTGGATATCTCGATCGATTGCCGCGATTCCTTGCTCATAGGCATTGAGTCCAGACTGATATTCAGCCTTCTCAAGCTTACCAGTATCAAGGATTGCATTCATATCGTTCTGCAAGATTTCAGCCTCCTGCGCTTTGTTGTGTTCTTCGAAGGGACGCTTACATGTTTGACATACTCAAGCCTCGAGAATAGCTTTCTTCTGTGCCTCAAGCATATCATACTTGGACTTGAGAGATATGAGATTTGTCATATCAGGTTTCTTGAGAAGAGATCTCTGATGGTTGAGAGCAGCAATGTCATTATCGAGTTCAAATATTTTATCAGCATTGGTCTTGTCAGATGCCTGATACACAGGGCGAGTCTGTTCATGCCCCACAAGTTCTGCCTTGGCAACCTCTATAGATGCCATATCAATCGTGGATTGAGGTTTAGGAGTTCAGGAAAGTTCATTGATACGAGCGGAGATTTGCATACGCTCTGTCGAGACATTTGTAATCTGTTTATCAATTTCTTTTACCTTGGCAGTAACCTGTTCAAAGGTCATAGAACCATACGGGTATTTCCCTGCGACATCGTTTCCGACCATCTCTATATAAATAGATTGCGGATTGCCTTTGATAAGGTCGTTCAGTAGGTCGAACTTCTCGTCAGGCGTGAGTCACATAAATGCTCCAACACATATTCCTGACACGAGTTCCTCCCATGTACCGAAGATAGCAGTAATAGAATCTTGTTTGATATCTGTTTTACCATCGAGGGTAATGATAGAGTAACCACCGTCAAGAGAGCGACGACGCTCAATGATATGTTGGATGCCTTCGTGTTCGAACTCAAGCACGACTGATAGGAAGTCCGCTCATTTTCTCACAGCAGTATCTATCTGTGGGGTTCCATAGATAGCACCAGTGATGGCGAATATGATCGCTTCACGGACAGAGGTTTTCCCTGATCCATTGCGACCAAAGATGTTGGTCATCTTGCCAAACTCTATGGTGCGAGTATCCACACCGAGGAAGTTGGTCATTGTGAGTTTCTTGAAAAACATAGTTATTCGTTTGTTATAAATAAATTCTTCCCACGAATAAGACGGTCGTAGGATTCCGTGTATACCTCGATAATAATTTCAATAACAGGATTCGCTCAAGGTATGATGCGAAAAGGCGCAGACAAATCCTGATTCAGCACAGCAGAATACTCCTCTGTATCAACGATAAACCGAAATGGATTACCGTTGATAGCAGGGAATACCTCATCAGCATCGCCAAGATAAGCAGTTTGTACTTTCACACGGAAAGTTCCCCCAGGATTTTTCGGAGGAAGTATTGGGTTTGAAGATGAAAACTGTACTTGGCGGTGCATACTAAGAAATGTCAGAAGATATAGCTCATTGAAGTTCTCATATATCTCAGAAGTTTTCAATCTCCCAGAAGATATGAGGCAATGATGTATAATCGATAGACTTAGCAACAGTATCAAGACCCTTACAAGTTGCTTCTATATACTTGAGATTTTTGTCTGGTCTCTCACGAGTATACACATCGATGATGTGATCAAACTTGGCAGAGATATAGACATAGAGATCTACTTTTACATCAGGATGTAGTTCTTGAAGCTTACGCATAAGGCGAGCGCCAATGATACCTTCGACAATGATATTCTCGAAAGCATAGCTTTCCAAATCTTGAAGAAGCATATAGAGAGATTCCTTATACCCATGTTCCATATAGGAATCAGTGTGTATAAGGGTATGATCTGGGTAGAGTTCTTTGAGTTTTTCTGAAAGCGTAGTCTTTCCAGTTGCGGGATGTCAGGCGATAATAAGAAACATTATGTAGAAAAGATAGGAGGTAAGTAACCATTGTTGTAGAGCAGGTTCATATCAAGGATATATGCCTTAGCTTTTTCCCAGTATTCCTGTATCTGCATAGCATTCATAACTTCATGTTTTCACAATCAGTTCTTATTAGCCGCAGTCAGAGGAACCACCACAGCTTGTTCGATAGTACGACCACGAGTGTATTCGAAAATCTTTACATACATAGCTGTTTGCATCCGGTATTTCTCAAGCATGAGGCCAGTAACTCTGGCAGAGCTAGATGTTTTCCAGTCGATGAGTGTAAATTTTCCGTCCCATTCACAAAGGAAGTCAGCAGTTCAGGCGATACCAAGATCGCTACATGCCATAGTTTCTTCCGTAAAGTATGGGGTAATCACTGAGGCGTACAATGCGATGAACCTATGGAAGCCATTGATATAGCATTGATACTCAGGGTTGAGAGGTATCTGGGAGTGAGTACCATTAAAGTAGTCCTCACACAATTTATGAATAATAGTCCCCCTCTCGAAGACTTTATCCATATACGCTAGGTATTCAGCGACAGTCATAGAGTTCTTCCATTTTTCCAAAAAGGGTTCTTCTGGTGCAAGTTGTAGCACAGATGTTACGGACGGTAGCTTGAGTCCTGTAGCAGAATCAGTGTACCATCGTATGGAATCAGGATTGAGAACTTTCATTTTATTTTTCGGTTAAGATACCCCAAACAGTAACAGGCATACCAATGATTAAAACAATGAGAATGTCGAGTAGATAGTATGTAGCATAGCGACCATGTATATGATGCTCTGTATAAATATCTGCAAGAACTACTCAAAGGTTTGATGAGAAGTAGAAAATAGCGAGGTATATCATAAAAGTAAATGTGGATAAGTAATTAAAAATTCTTTGTCGTCTTCTGTCAACTGGTACTTCTGAGTAAGCAGATATCGCATAGTCAATATGAAGAACATGAGTTCCATTTCCTGCGTATGATTGGCAGGCTCGTGACATTTTTTACAGATGCGACAGCAGTTCAAAGCACAGTTATTTTCTCGTCAGGTAATATGATGGAGTTCTATCGGAAGATCGGTACGACCACACTTGAGGCAGTACCGACTACGATAAAAGATCTCCTTGATCCATTTCGGGAATGGGTTACGGAGATCCATATATTACATTCAAGCAAATACATCATCAGCCGCACTCGCAAGACTAGATGGTTGTGAAGCAGGAGGAGTCTGAGCATTAGCCATTGGTCATCCAACAGGTCCCATAGATACAGGAGCTGCAATAGCAGGTGCCTGCTGTGCAGAAGGAAGCGGAGTATTCTGCGTTCCTTGAGTCATGAAGTGGTTCTGCATATCAGCAACCATTTCATCAAGAGCCTTCTTCATCTGAACTACCATAGGAAGACCTACGAGAGAATGAACCATATTCTGATCTCCCTCGATACCAACTTGAAGAACAAAGCTTACATTGTTGGCAGTCATCTTAGCTTTAGAAGAAAGCTTTGCAACATACTTGATAGGAGTACCAGAGATACTGTCATAGAAATCACGCATACCATCGAGAGATGTATGAGAAAGGAGAAGTCTATAGACAGAGAGTGGTCCTCGTTCTGCTACCATACCAGGTATGATAACATAGATGATGTTGCGGAAACTGAACTGGTGTGTAGCCTTACCATCAGCAGTTGGTTTTCCAGGAAAGTTTGCAAGAAGGAATTGCTTGAGATCATGTTGAGAACCTTTGAAGATAATCTTCTTATCCTCGGCACGACGAAGTGCAGTCACAGGAATAATCTTACCTTCGAACTCTGATGAGTAGTAAGTAGATTTTTCTTGTACTTCATCATAAAGATTGTAGGCATTAGTGTTTTTGACAATGATAGCCGAGAAGCTTGTACCAAAATCCTCGTAGATTTTATTCCCGTCTGGATCGTAGGAGATAGCAATGAACTGTCATTTTTGTACACCCTTGCCGAGTAATGCAGAAAAGTCGATGACTTGTCTATCAGTCTGAATGAGCTTGATTTCTGGGATAAGATTGCGCTCTTCACGAGTAGAAGCTCGGTCGAGATCGGCAAGCATAGCAAGTGTTTCAGCATCGATATCAGCAGGAAGTGAAGCGACAGTAGAGTTTACAGCAGTAGACATAGAAGGAGTAGGGTTAGTAGAAGTAGGAACAGAAGGAGCAGTCGTAGATGTTGGGACAGTAGTAACAGGAGTTTCCATAGGAATAAAAAAAAGAAAAAATAAAGTAAGCCTTTTATAGCGTCGTGCTTAGGACGGCATTATATTTTTTTAAGTTGTTATGTCAACTTTGGTTGTCATATTTCTTCGGAGAAATCTTCAAAATAAGTAAGCTTATATTGAAAGTCTCCATCTATTAACAACACAAAATAATCAATACAAGCGTCAGTAGCAATTAACTTATTATTGATTTTGTAATCTCAATAATATATCTTTGCTTCATAATCTCATATCTCATGATAAAGATGTTTTTCGTCTGTAGCTTTTTGTACTCTTTCAGTAAAAAACTGATGAGCTTCTTCGACTGAATCAAAAAAGTAATCACGAGTTTTAGAAAAATTTTCAAAACTTGATACCCTGATTCATTGTGTAATTTCTTTTACAAGAATTTTCATAAGAGTAAAATTAAGAATTAGGAAAGCGTGCTTTGATAGTATCATTGATAATCCCAATGAACTTTGGATTATCTGTACTATGCAGGGACTCAAGGAGTTCCTCTTTTGACTTAGTCATAAGACTATTCATAAGTTTTATCTGGGAATCGTCAGCCTGACCGATCATCTCTGCAAGTTTAAGAAAGTTTTCTTTGTCATCGTGAGTAATAGTTACTACACTTTCTTGAGAAGATGATTCTTGTACTGGCTTTTTTCACCACTTGATCGTACCACGGGTGCGACCATTGGTCTTTTCTTTCACAAGTTGAAGGGCTTGATGGAATAGATCCTGAGATTCTACACCAAACTCTGCGGAGAGTTCAGCCATAGAAGTCTCGATCGATTCTCGTACAAATTTGTTGACCACTTCCTTCTTGAGAATGAGTGAGAACACATTGATATCGAATGAACCTTCGGAAGTCAGACAGTAAACTGTAGTCTTCTCGGTAGAGTTCAAGCGGATCGCACGAGCAGCGAACTGGTGGAGCTGTGCAAAGTTCCAAGGATAAGATTCTGCGATAACAGTGTTGACCTCTGGGAGGTTTAGTCCTGACTTTAGCACGCCCATAGTTCCAAGAATGATAGCATTACTCGGCCATGTACGGAATTGTGCAACGAGTTCAGCACGCTTGTGCTTACTCATCTCGGAACGAATGTTGAATACGGTGTATCCTTTTTCTTCGAGAGTGATTCTCATTTGCTCTTCCGTAGGTTTCCAAGGTGAACCAATCATAATCTTGTTGACTCCTGGTTTGGCAAACACTTCGTCGATAATCTCGCAAGCCTTTTCCAATTTGGAAGAAGTATTGTACTCGAGATCGTATACTTGTTGCCACTCTCCTGCGTCATCCTCGTATCCCTGGAATGTCCAAGGGTGCGATGTACCGTGAAGCAGTTTCATTATCTGCTGTGCTATGGTAAGCATAGCGGCAGTCTGATTGTCATGCTGTGCGGCATACATCTCTTCGAGTTGTTTCGCAAGATCTGTGAGGATATAGTCATAGACTTTATTCTCAGTCGGACTCATAGGGACTGGGACTTGTTTATACTCTTTGTACTCTCATACATCTTCCATATTGAGAACCGCATTGATACGAGGTTTTTCTATGTCATAGATACGAGTGAAGCGTATAGAACAAACGAGGGCATCGAAGATATCCTTATTGAAGATATCCTGATTGGTTTCCTCAGCACCAAAACAAGTAATCTTTTTTGGTGAGAATGTACGCTCGAAGGCGTTGTATCCTCCCCATGCAGGGAATGGTTCACCATAGCAAGGATTGTTTCAGTAAGTCCACTCACGAGATGAGCGGTCGTACTCAACCTGCTGTGTCGCCCAACATATCATAGCATTACTGTTCTGTGCAAGTATCTCAAGTTGGTTATAGATTTCGTTCACATTATTTCTGGTAGGTGTACCGGACATAAGGAGACGATTTCTAAAACTCTTGGCAATTTTGCGAAGAGACTTGAAGCGCTTAGAAGATTTGTTCTTCGCATTGTCAGACTCATCGAGTATGAGGTTGCGGAACTGGTTCTTCATAAGCTGTGTCTCGAAGAATGGATCAGGCTCACGACATTTCTTTCCATTTACCATCACAGTACCAGGCACCGTGAAGGACTCGAATGAGACAATCAGATAGTCTTCTCATTTATATTTGAAGATATCTTTCTTTGTCTTACAGAGAAACACAGTAGATGTTGGAGTGTACTCCTTGATCTGCTGTAGCCATGGATCGATAGTGTTTACCGCAGGAGCAATGACGAGTGTCTTGCCACCCTTGATCTTCGACCAAGTAATACCACCGAGAGTCTTACCAAGACCTGTATCCCAAGTAATCAAAGCGTTACGCTTGAGAAGCGCACCTGCTAGATCCTCTACCTGATGAGGGAGAAGCTTGATAGTACCACGGTCATTGGATGGGAACTCCATTTCGGAAAGCATCTCGAAGTTCTCTTCATATTCTGTAGGGAAATTCTCTTTAAGCAGAGCTGTGTCACAAGTATTGAGCGCATATTGTTTGCGTATTTTCTCGATGTACTTGAGGAGTCACGGTTGTGCTTTGAGAGAGATGAAGCGAGTATCGCCCTTGAATGTAACTTGGAAAGTTCATTCAGTGAGACGAGCGATTACTTCCTTGAACTCGGAATACTTATCATCGTGTACACAGAGATCGTTCTTACTGTACTTATTTGGAAGCCAAATGAGTTTGCCATTTACTTCAAGCTTGTTCAGCTCTTCGTTGAAATACTCTGTGACCTTATTGTTTGACCTGCGGAAAATGATATCGTATCGAGATACGATTACCTCCACATGAAGTGCATTCTTTTCCTTACGACGGAGTGCCTTCTCGAGACGAGTATACTGTGCGCGACAAAGCTTTTCCCATTCATAGGATGGGTAGTTTACCTGCATCATATCCATCTCGGTCTTGTACTTGTCGAGAACTTTCTGGTCCTCCATGTTGAGACCACGGAAAGTTTCATAGATAGCCTTCTTGAGACGATCATAGTATGGTCGCTTCTCGTAGTCTAGCTTGTATGAACCTCGAAGTTCCTTGAGCTTGTGAGCTGCAAAGTGTTGGTCGATAGTCTTCTTTGCTTTTACGAACCAGAGATATTGTTCTGACTTCATGAAGGAGTCAATGTCAGAGAATGACCCAATATATTTCTCGAGTTCGAATACAGACTCGCCACCTTTCTTTACGAGGAGTAAAGCTTTGGTAGGAAACTGTACTTGATATTCAGAAAAAGCATTCTCATCAAGTGAGAGTTCTGCTACAGTATAGTAGTTCTCATTGATGTACTCACGGATCTTGGTATGGCGTAGACCATTGAGCCAAGTCTGTGGTACTATGAAGAATGACACACCACCTGGCATAAGATACTGGGTAGTGTGGAACACATAAGCGTTCTGGGATAGGAGTATCCCTTCGCCTCCCTCCTCTTCATCTGCCTGTGTAGCAAGTGGATGATGCCACATACCTTTGAAGGCTATGTTGAATGGAGGATTCCCAATGTTGTACGCGACCGTACCTATGTGCAATCACATAGCTCGTTCCGACAAATCATTGTGACGGAAGTTCAGCGTCTTAGCTGCCTCAGGGTAGAGTCTCTTACACACATCAATATTTTCCCATGAGTTATCGAGTCCATAGATTCGAGTCTCATTGGGTATGAAGTTGAAGAAGCGACCCATACCACAGGTAGCGTCCATTACTTTGACACTGTCAGGTAAGCGAAGAAGCTGTACCATTTTCTCTGCGACATCGTCGGGCGTGAAGAACTGACCCATCTCGAACTCCTGCTTGAGAGCAGTGTACTCATGGAAGTTATCACAGTTGCGGAACTCTACTTCGTGGAGTCCACCCTTACCAGAGAATTGTTGGTAGAGTGATGCAAGGTTTTCACCATGCTCCTCTATGAGATTACCAAATATGCGATCCTTTCGTTCCGTAGGACGAGAGACAACCTCATACTTGCGGTAGCTTTTTAGAGGAGGTAGCTCCGCCTCCTGCTTAAAAGGAAGATCGTTGTCGATTACTTCCTGCTTAATCTCTGCTACTCGAGGGTGTTCATCTGCGATAGGCAGTGAGTCTTGAACAACTTCTGTATTCAATACATCGTGTACTTGTTTCCAAGTATAGAAATACTGAGTATCCTCACAGTATTGTAGACCCTTGAAAGAAACATGGCATCACTTGGAATCATATTCATAATTCTCAAATGTGCCTGGTTTACTAGCAGGTCCGCCACCACCTCATTGAGTGTAGCGATCCTTGATCTGTTGGAGTGAGTCTCACTTGTTAGAAGCGAAATGAGATTTGATAAACGCATCTGCTTTCTCACGAGTGTAGCCATCCTTCCAACTATCAGATACGAAACGAATACCATAAATGGTTCATCGTTCTTGTTTGTAAGATCCATCGATAGTGATATTGAATGTAGACTTGTCTACCTTATCTCCGAAGGTGATGATCTCATTTTCGATAGGACAAAAAATATCTTCTGACATAGAGTTGACTTCGTCAAAAGCTGCATCACGAATTGCTTCGGTGTCAAAGAATATATCCTGTTGGTCTCACTCTTCGAATGTTCGAGAGTAAGTAGATGAGTCAGCAGTCTCACGCCATACTCACTTCTCATCCCTTGCAAACCAAGGTCAGCCAGCGAGCATGATATGATTCTCATGTTCTACTTGCCAAGGAATACGAGGAGGTTCCTCTGGTTCCTCTTCACCGAGATCAGCACCAAGCTGTATTGCTTGTTCCTTTTGGTCGTATGCTTTTTGCTCTGTATTCTTGAGAGACTCAAGAGTACATGGAGTCCAGTAGAAGTCACGCTCTGGTTTTGGAAATCCAAGACCGAGTATCTCATCTATGGATACATAGCCCCACTCTGCATCCTGGTCGAATAGACCACCGAATGAGGCGAAGCCAAAGAAGACTCGCTCATCTTCGATGTACTCTGAGATCCATAGATCATAAGAGCCACCAAAGATATGTCAGACTATCCAATCTTCTGGTCTATCTTTCTTGAGATTGCGAAGCTTCTGAATGCCATAGGTGTACGCTGATTCTGTGGTAGCATTACCAAGATCTCGGAGAGTTGTGTTGGTAGAGTCTACGACTTCATCGTATACATCCTCGTGAGGAATACTATGTATACCATCATCGAGAGCGACGATGTCTGATTGTGCTACAACTTCACCACTATCGATATCGATGTGACGAGTCTCTGCTATTACGATAGGAGCAGATAGATCTACTTCAACTGGTCCATGGTTATCCGCATCAATGCGTTCAACCACAGGAGTTTCTATTACTGGTGTAGGTTCCTCCGTAATAGATTGTACTTCAATAGTACCATCTGGTTTTACTTCGGACACGACAGTAGTATCTGTTCCAGTACCTACATCCATAGCTACCATGTACACAGCTTTCTGTAATTCAGCTTGTCAGTTATCCTGGACAAACTTATCAACAACAGCTTGAGGAACTTCTTTCCCCATAATCTGATGGGATTCTACACGGGGTTCTACTGATACCTTAGGGACAATAACCTCTGGCTGTACTTCTTGCACGATAGGAGTATAGACCTGAGGAGTAGGACGATGACGAGTCCAAGCCGATTGAAACATGTTCATAAAAAATTAGGAGTGAGTATATAAAGATTGTGAACTTTGGTTGCCATATTATATGGATTTATTTCAGTTTACAATATGAGATTTGTGAATATAAGATTGGTCTTTATTCACCTTGATACCGACGGTACAAATGGAATGTTGGATAGCACGAGAGATCTCATCAGCAGTCTTACTTGCTGGCAGATCAATGTATCCCGAGATGTTACGAGTGAAGTATGTACGCTTAGTGGCCATAGGTTTCTACGAATTGATGAGGATTAGAACGGAACTCTGTGATGTACTCGATGAGTTCATCTGCATTACAGTCAGCATCGACATAGCATTCTTCTTCAAAGAACTCTGACATACCACCGAGTCCTACATAGAACTCATTGTTGGGATCTGCGATACCCTGATTGCGAATGATAAGATAGAAATCTATATCATCGATGTGGAGTTCTCAATCAAGAAACATCCCCTCTTTGATGAGGGGAATAATCTGATCGTCGAGAGCTTCGAGCTTTTGCTTTACGGTTATAGTTTGTTTCATTACTTGATAGATTTAGAATATAGAAATTCATCCACGCATACAGCATTCCAACCAGACCAGTTATCATAGCACCGAGTACGAAGAGTATTCTTTTCCTCGGGGGATATGGTAATGGTACCAGGTGTAAGTTGCTTCTCGATGGTAACCGTTTTGATTACCTCGACCGGAACTTCTTTGATTACTTCCTTAGTAACTGTGACTGTATTAGTAACAGCTACAGGTTCAGTATACTCCGTGATAGTATTACCAGATGAGTATACCCCAATGACATATTGTCAGTGAGGTAACTTGGTAGTACGAACGAAAGTATTGAGACGGGTGTGGTATAGCCGAGACCATTGAAAGCCTGAGGCATATACAGATGTGAAACTTGCTAGTAATAGCAATGTGATGAGTAGCTTTTTCATAGCTATAGAAAATAAAGTTAATACAGTTTGTTAACATATAAACCTTCCCAAGATGTACAGCGAGAGAGTGCAACATAAAGCATGTTGGGTTGCATATCACGAGTGATGTTAACCGAGACACTCTCGAGTGTGAGACCTTGAGACTTGTGAACTGTCAAAGCCCACGCAAGTTTGAGTGGTATCTGTGTGTAGCTACCGATGATGTTCTCTTCCCAATCGAGATACTCGATTTGATTCCATTCGTATTTGGTAATTACAAATTCTTTGTCACCAAATCTGTCAGCAACAATAGTGATTGCTCATTCATCGTTGAGATGTAGTACGGTAGCCATGTCTCCATTGACGAGTCAATGTTCTTTAAGATTGACTGTGACCATAACTCTGGCTCACTTCTTGAGAGTCAAGACTTGAGGAGTGATGGCATTCTTGATATCGAACTTGTCAGTGACGACACCAAGATATGTGAACTCGGGTTCCTTGATAAGAGCGAGGCGCTTATCATTGAAGCTGTCGACCATCTTATTGTATGGCCGAAGATGTACTGTATGTGCATGTCAGTACCCTTGTTGGAACTCATCGAGAGCGGAGAGATCTCCGTCCCTTACTCGGTTGAGTAAGTTGATGAGACGAGGATCTTGCTGACGCTTGACCTCATCTAATTCCAGTAGTTCGAACTCTCAATCTATGAAAGCATTTGCCTGAGTGAATACAAGGTTGTTGTTGTACTTATTCATGACGAGCTTCAAGTTATGTTGGTCCTGTTCGAATGTCGCAGAGTATACAGGAGGGAGCTGTTTAGGATCTCATACGAGAACTACTTGTATTCACCCGAAAGGTCTGATAGATCAGCGCTCCTCTTGTAGTATAAAGTTTATGTAGTCGAGGTAGTCAGGTCCAACCATAGACACTTCATCAATGATGAGCGTTTTGATTTTGACCCATGATACCTTCTGATGTTTATACGGTTTGAGGAACGGATACATACCGTGCATAATAAAGGTGGAATGTATGGTAGCACCACCAATGTTAATCGCTGCGACACCAGTAGGCGCACAGACAATAACCTCTTTATTATTTTCTTTCAGATACTCAATATATTGTTGAGTCAAGTAGGATTTTCCTGTGCCTGCTTTTCCTGTGAGGAAACAGTTCTTACCAGAGGTAAGGATCTTGAAGGCTTGTTCTTGATTCATTGTGGGTAGAAGTGGTTAGTGTTAGACTTCGAAGTATTCTTCCAGTTCGCTGATAAGTTCAGCCTTAGTTTCAGAAGATAGATCTTCATCAGATTTAATTTGATTTATAGCTTCTGAAAAAGTTATGAGATTAGAATAATAATCACGCTGAACATCAGAGATAAGTTCATTGCTTTCATCAGAGATAATGTCACAGTCTAGTTCATCACAGTAGTATGTGTTATACCATGTCTCATGGTAATCAGTACCATCCTCGTATGTACCAACAATGCAACATCCTGGTTCATAGTAGGTACACATCATAGTAGCTTCTGGATCTTTTGCAATAAGCCAAGCCCAGAACTTATCATAGAACTCTATAGGTGGAGACCATGCAGTATCAAAGCTGGCATAGAAACGATTGAGTTCTCAACCATTTCAGATGTCTTCTTCTATCTCTACTGATACATCATAGGCATCCCACTTAGTACCCCAAGTATTGATAGCCCAGTAATACCATGTATGATATCCATATAGTTTGTTTGCAAGAAACATCATAAAACTATTCTTAAGTTCTTCATATCGAGTGATCTTTATCTTAGTAAAGTAGAGATCTATTTCTGCTTTTGAAAATCATCCTTCTATAGTTTGAGTTAGAAGCCAAGGCATTGGTACAATCTTCTGGAAAGAAAATACGTATTCTCATTTCTCATCACGAGAAAGGAACTCATCAAATGGAATTGTTGTCGAGATGTGGATTGAATTGTTACAGTGATTAGGCATAGTAGTATAGAGATTATTGGGGAAATAAAAATTATTCTTTGGACAGATTCTTGATAAGATCTATTGCAGCCTGTACGCCATAGCGATAGCCTCGCTCCCATAATGTATGTTCATCATCAGAGAAGCATGCAATATCTTCCATGTAATCTTCGACAGATTCGAATCAGCAAGCAGACCAGTTCCTATCTTTAGCATAGCCAAGATGTTCCTGGTATTCTTCATCGAGATGTTTCTTGAGAGCATCAAGTAATTCCACTGTAGATTTATCATCGAGTATCTCGAGATAATTATCTGTGATAAGACATGTTCCATGATCATCATTGTTCTCTCAATCCCAATACATATATCCATTAAGGATTATGTTATTTGGTTTGAAGAAATTTTCTAAAAGAAATTCTATTTCATCACGCCAATGATATGCGCGATTGTCTTCTTCATTGATACGGAATATATAATGAGGAATAGATTTGAGTTCATCATTCTCGTAGATACGATAAGGTAATAATTCAAAGTCTGTATCCCAATTAGGATTCCATGAAGGATTTGATTTGATGTTTTCAAAGATTGAAACTTCCTCATCAGTAAGCTGACGATTAGTAACGAACTCACCAGAGTAGGATGTGTCGTAACCCATAGTAAAAAAGAAAAGTAATAAAAAGATTTGACAACTTAGATTGTCTGAATAGTATGCGTGTACATCAGGGCGTGTCTGTTCTACTTAGTTTTGTGATGATCATTGGGTAGAATAGACACAGATATTCCTTGGTCAATATAACTTCCCCAGATCATCACTTCATTGGGGGAGTTTTTTTATGTTCCGAAAGGAGCGCCATAAGAAAACAAATCCTGAATTAACAGGTAGATACCCACCTATTGATTGAGAGGTACGATACGGTGGAAGAAGTAGGGTCAATGATCCGGGGTGTACCAACTAACGATAGTCCAACCGACGAGCAGTTAGACTCACAGTATCCAGGAATGTCGAGAGACATTGGCGAGTGAAAAGACTACGCCTGAAACTGCTAATCCTGGCCAGTAGTTTTCCGCATAGGAAAGCGAAGAAGCTTCCATAAGGGGGTAAGGGGGTTTGTTCCTTCTCCTGAACCAATCCTCTGAGCAGTCAGATTACTATCGAGTGAGGTACTCGTAGTCACTCTTTGTGATAGGCTTATACATAAAGTAATAAGATCCTGAAAATGTTTCGAGCAATACATGTTGACCAAGAGTATTGAGTTTCCATTGTCAAGGGTGTACAATAATCCTCTGTCAATCAGGAAGTTCAAATTCTCTAGTGTCTAACTTTGTATCTATACCCGCTAGGATAGCAGGTTGATGTGATGTAAAATACTTTACGAAGAAAAGCCAAAGTGTGTGTGACATAGAAATTATAACTTAGAAATTTTAGAACTGAGATCCTCCAGCCGTGCGAATGTGTTGCGACTTGGATACTCAATCTCTCAGCCAGGGAGAGTACGAAGTAATATGAAATCGAAGTTCCTCGAGCGACGAACATCATCGAGAGCGATGCGTACTAGCTGTGCGTCCTTGCGTTGCACGAGTGCGGAGACATTGAAGTTACTAGCCTCGAAGGAAATGATGTCTGCCTTGAGGGTGTCACAGATGTATCGAAGATACCCTTTGAACTCACGAGTGAAGCGCGAGAATACCTGAGTATCGTATTGAGTAGTGGAAAAGTTATAAGCTTTCCAATGGTTGATGTTGAACATAGATGTTATTCTTTAGGAGTAATAAATTGAAGAAGTCTATTGTATTGATCCTCTGTGATATTCATCTCAAAGAATCATTTATGAATATTGCTTTGTTCAAAGAATATAATAGATTTCTTAGCAGGTATGATAGCATAAGTTTGTTGGAACATAGACAGTAGGTTATCGTGAAAGTAAAAGTTCTCTGAGTGTCTCATCAAACTGATCGAGGTAAGTGTAGTTGTTAGCACCACCTGTAAAATCCTTAGCATGTTGAGCAGTACGGATGAGGACTCATCGCTCTGCCCATTCTCCATGGAAATGTCTGACATCTGAGATTGAGAAGTATACATACTTTGGTCAAGGTCACATGATGAAACCTGATACATAGTAATGTCACCTGTTGAATGATATGAGCTGTAAGCCCATGTCATCGCAGAGTTTTTTCATAGCAGATTTGAAGCTTCGCGCGAATTGGTTGAAGTCTTCTCAGGTGTATGAGCCTGACGAGAATGTATGATTGGCCCATTTTTTAATGAGACCATCAAAGCGAGTGTTCGCCATAGTAAAAAAGATAACGGGATGGAGGATGTCCCGAATAAAACCTCCACAAAAAATCCCTCGAGGTGAGGGAAATTCTGGTGGAAACTTTATCGATGAAGATCGATTGGTTCCGATGGAAAGACTTCGAGAATATCGATGTCTGATTTGGGAATGTCATGAGTAGATTCTATGAGGGACTTGAGAATCTTGGTAGCTTCTCATTGGTCCTTGCCTGCGATGAGGGTCTCATATCTGTCAGATGGAATGATGCGATTGCACCATACGAATGTGAAGTGTTTGCTCATGGTTATTGGCATTGATTAAGAGTAATGTTTATATCTTCGAGTAAAGATTTTCACCATGAAGAACTTGCTTTCTCAAGAATAGTTTTTAATTCTATGAGATCTCAATGAGAAAATTCTACATTGGCTATAGGTTCTTTGTATGGAAGATACTCCGTATCCTTTATAGAATGATCTATAATCCTAGAAGTATAGCGCATAGAAAATAGTTAGAGAGTTTCTTGATCGTAGAAGTTGTGCCTATCCCAAGTTTCTTGTAGATCTGACAAGACTTTTTTTGTGCCATGAAGTTGACACCATTGGTACAGGTCTAGGTATGTGATAGGATTTGCTTGGAAGATTGTCCCATTCAACTGCTTCATCAATGATAATAAGGCTAGGATGGATACGATCAGATCCCGCATGTGCGTAATGAACTGTTTCATTAGTGAGTAAGGTTAGAAGACGGAAGTGTACCATAGCATAGACGGATTTGTTTCCACGAATGCCAGGCAAGATGTGGATGTACGAGATGAGAGTCTGTGCAATGATGTGTGAGATTGGAATCATAGGCTAAATAAATAAGTCAGATTCGATATCAGTTAATGGGCGTAGTTCATCTTCATCAATAAGGTTTTCTGGTAGAGCTGAGATAATGTACTGAATTTTTCAGGTAGTATATCTAATACTAGTAACTAATGTATAGTATATACCAGAATAATCTGGTGATTGAAGAACAACTTCTTCTCACACTTTATATTTTGGTGTATTAAATACAATGATATATTTTTCTTTCAAAAGAAATGATATGTCAATAGATCAACCTCAGTCTAGTGCTAGAGATTTTATACCATCTTCGATAGAAAAGATTGAACCAACAGGGAGAGAATTATTCTCTTCGATTTGTTTGAGTAATTGGTAGAACATAATGTAAAATTATTATTGAATTATAAAGCGGTCCTTATTTGTGAGACGATCAGTGTACCCATGAAAGCGTGAAGCTACTCCACCTGAAAGAGTGGAAGCATAGGTATACTTTTCGTGACAATGATTCAGTTGTTCCTGATAGGTTTTGAGATTGGTATACTCAGAGAGCCAAGCTGATTGCCACTTAGTATTATACTGGCAGTATCCGAAAGAGTAGTCTCATTTACCAGGACGATCGATGTCGCCTTTAGATTCAGGATTGAACTGTGATTCCTTTTGGATTGTGAGTATGAAATCCATATCTCCCCAAGTTTGCCAAGCATAAGTGAGAGCATCCATCTGTTTGCCATCACGAGTGATAGTCTGAGTAAGACGGATAAGCTTTTGAAAAGCATCGTAACCTCCGAACATATAGTCCATAGATTCCTTGTGGTTCTTGGCTTGGATATCTGCATGTGCTGTGACATTCTTGATAGGAATGTGAAGACGATTGCTGACATCCTTGGTAAGCCAGATGAGAGAATCAAGCTGAGCTTTGTTTGGTTTGTCATCTCCGATGTATGAGATGTGGATACCATCATGGTTTGCTACTGGTGCAGCAAGAGCATTACAATTATCGGGACGAACCTGAACTATACCACCATCTGCTTTGATAAGATAATGATACCCTGCGTAGTGCAAGGTACCATTCTTTCTATGATGCGAAGCAACGATAGATTCTACTGTGATAGTAGAAGGAGTAGCAGTATGATGGATAACAATACGAGTAGGTTCATTGTGCATGTCTGCGCATTGATCCCCTTGAGGATTGTTGGTATAGTATGTGGTAATCTTGCGATTGACCTGAGTGTATGTACCTTGGACTGGTGTAGCATTGATGAGATTTTCTCGGACAGCACGAGGTGATGTCTCTCATTCTATGGTGGCATTAGCCTGAGGAATGAGCGAGAGCATAGCATGTTGGTCTGCTTTGGCACAGTCCATTGACTTGGATTTGATACAGAGGTCTAGCTTTTCCTTAGACTTTTTATTGTCCTGGATGAAGCCTTTATCTGTTTGGATCTGACCCGATAGGGTATTGATGGTGTCTATCTTGGATTGGATTCCTTTTTCAAGGGATTCATTCTGTTGATCAAGCTTATTTATTTGCTCTTGGTAGAGTTTTGATTGTCTTTCCCACTGTTGGGTAGGGGAAGTATACCAGAATGTACCAGAGACGATGGCAATAGCCAATACGAGGATGATATATGTGTATTTGTTCATAGGTATTTTATTTATGAGAGTAAGAATGAGGTTGACCATAAGAGTTTGTTAGGACTAAAGTGGAACTATCTCGTAGCAAGTTCTTCGAAGCCTTTGCTTGCGTCATTTTGATTTGATGACACGAGCTGGAAGTTCTGAACACTTGATAGTTTCTCCGAAAGGTCTGAGTTTTTCACGAGCTTGTGAGATACGAGCTGTGAGATTGGCGATGCGTTCTCCATTGGACTTGATGTCGATGAGAGTTGAACGAGCAACACCTGGGTTGGCACGGATGTAGGCGATAACTGTTTCAGTCTGTGATTGATACATAGAGTGATGATGTTAAGGTTTAAAGCGTTGGGAATAATGATTTCCATCTCATACGATGACGATATCATCTGCGATAATACGAGCTATGCGCTTGGTATCATTGGATGAATATTTGAGTTGACCTCTGACATAGATAACTTTTTGTGGTCATCAGGATACTTCGAGTATTTCTGATTGTTTTCATATGCCAATAACGATGTGTTCTTGGGTAGCTCATTGTTCATCTTCTGTGAGAAGAGTGATGGTTGCCATATGAGTTCAGTCTGGTCGAGCGACCGCCTGAGGATAGTCTTTTATTTTCCCAATGAGAATGATTTCATTCTTGAATTTCATAGGGTGGAAAAATTAGTTGACTGATATAGTGAGATTGCTATAATATTCAGTATGAATAATAACGCAAATGTCTCACTTGAGGAGGTAAAATTCCTCTGTATTTCTACGGGAGAAGAGCTGAAAGCAGCCTTTGATTATCTTGATAGACAGAGTAAGTCTACCGATGTTGAGATCAAAAGGATGTTTGCTCATATTTCCCAAGAGGAATTTAAGCATGCTGCTATGAATATAGCGAAGCTTGCGAAGATGGATAACAATTTTGCTGCATGTCTATACGACTATATGAATAGTGACGATATAGTAGGTGCAGAGGATGAACATGGTGAGTGATATGTCAAACCACTCTAAGCCCAGATATAGTTTACATGGAATTTGATTCCAAGACGAGATTTCTCTGCGCAGTAAGCTTCGCGGAGATCTTTTGTAGCATTCTGAATGAATTGCTGATGAAGAGCCTCACGCTTTGCTTTGATGCGAGCGAGAGTAGTTACAGGATATGTAACACGAGATGTAGATGTGGCAGTAGTAGCCATAAGATTGCCCCGTAACGCAGGGTAGCGATGCCTAGGAGTGATAGGCGGAATAAAAACACTCCATTGAGGATCCTAAGAAATACTTAGAATCCTCTGTGGAAAGTTCTTAGATGAGTTCGACTTCGCGAAGTGCTAAAGTACATACTCATACGATGAGAAGGATGATGAGTAATGGCATATTAAAGATGGAAAGTATTAAAATATTTTGCTTGAAAATCATGAACTATTTTTCTATGGTTTAATACATTTTGTGGAATCTTGTATGGTTTTGATGATACTCTTTTCATTCATTTACCTGTCCATTCTGAGAAAGTTTGAAGTACATGATTTATATCGAAACCATGATTGGTTGCGAAATGTTGTAGTATCCTATGTGAATCATAAATGTATTTCATATTAGGCATTGGCTGGGTTAGAAAGATACTGCTTGATGAGCGAGTATGAGTTTTTCATACCCTTAGCTTGAGCTGTGTATGTCCCTGTGATTTGACACATGGTGGTGAATCATTCTCCATCTGTAAAGTGATTGAGATATGCACGAGCGCCATTGCGAGATTTGTGAACGAGTGTGAGTACAGTGAACTCACGAGATGTTTTTGTTCCATCTGTTGAGATGGTAGTTTTTCTCATCTTGCGAAGTTTGTTGTATGCAAGATCGTAACCTGCTATAGTAGCATGTTGAAGTACCTCATAGTTTGAGGTAAAGATGGTAGTAAGAGTGCTACGCATAATAATTTTGGGATAACGGTTTTCGCCGATGTAAAACAGTAATAGACTGTTGGCCAGGTATAAAAGCATACCATAATGCCATCCGAAGATAGCACTTTGCTAGGCTTTTTGGTTGAACATGAAGCCATCTAACAGCATGATTGCTGAACGAAGGCGGATCGTCTCTGGAGTTTCTCCATAGTTGATCTCATTTATGTCAACGATGTTTGCGATTTGATTCAAAGCATCTTGAATCTCTGTGCGTGAGTATCCCATATTGAGTATGGTTATTGACAGTAATAGACTGTGAGCCAGGAGTAAACTCCATGCTGTCATCCGAAGATAACAGTTGTGGAATCGACTAAAATGGAATGAAGTTTATGTCATTAGTAATAGTATAAACTATAGTCTTTTGACATATATCCATTTTTAATGGATCTTGTTTACAGATAATACGAGATGTAGGTAATGATGAGTGAGACAAAGTGTTGGCACTTAACGCGTTGCATACGAATGGAACGAAATAATGGTGGTCCAAATGGACCATATAATTCCCCGATAGGGGAATATTATGCTATATTCAGAGAATATTAGCGATGATTGATGCGATGATGAAACATGCGGTTACACCGATGATCATTGGTATTGATGTAATGAAAAGGTTTTTCATAGTGAGTAAGTGTTATGTATGGATATAAAATAGTCCATATCTTTGGTTGAATCTGAAACGAAATAACTAAGCTTCTTTTTCAAGTGGTCAGTTTTTTATTCGTAGTAACGGTGTTCCCAGAGGTTCCCTCCTAGCGTGGTACTATTGTCCACACCTGATTAACCTCGAGGAAGGTTATCGACCTGAGTATCCATGATTCTATGTCTGGAAACTTGGAAAGTTTGCCACTGGTTAGGCTTTGAGCGAAGCGACATTATCTATTGAGATAGCAATAGAGTATAAGATGTATAGGAATAATATTCCTGTGATGAGTGATTGCGGATGGATAGCATTGAGAGCATAGTTGATATGCAATGATCCGACACCGAGTAATGTGATTGTCTTGAGGACAATGAGGGTAATGTGGTATCCCATAGTGATATGGTTAATGAGTAAATAGGTGGTTGTAGACACATTCTTGTATACAAGATGTGATCATTTAGACACACCATAGTAACCTATACTGAGTATAGACTATTGTGGTATTTCCAATTGGTTTGATTATGGTAATATGAATGTAGTTACGGTAGGTTTGTATGCGGATATTGGTAAAATTTGCCATTGGTTAGGCTTCGAGCGAAGCGGCAATATATTGTGATGAGCAGTATATATAGTAGTATCGGTTGTTCCTGCGGTTCCTAGGATAAACCTTTAGGATAGATGTATTGTTCTTTGTAATGTGATGTAGATGCGGAAAGTGCGGGTGGTTTCCTTGAGCTTTTCCTTGTAGTTCTACCTATGTTTTGACATTTTGTCCAGACCTATTGGTATATTATACATTAAGTATTTGGTATTTCCTTTGGTATATATTTTGTATTAGCCTATTGTTCTCTCCGTTGTGAGGACCAATAGAGTGAGTGTAGGTATTGACAAGTTCTGTCAAGTTGTATTGCATTGTGTGTAGCATAGTGTATGATTATATATTAGATGTAGTGATGTTGTATAGTTAATGATGGTAATCCTTTGTGGTATTGATTTGATACTTTTGGGGTAAGATTATTGTTTTGTCCAGTTGTTGATTGGTTAGTGATTAAAGTGGGCTTGACTATGAGGTAAGCCTCTAGTCTAGCGAGGTGGCTAGTCCTGTGGTTTGACATATGTATATATATTATATCTTATTATATATATAGTATATATACTAGGTAGTACCAAGCTAGTATATATACTATATATATAATGGTATCCAAGGCCTCTCCAATATCTGACACCTAAGCCAAAACCCGCCAGTCTTTACAATCACCTATCATTATCTCTACATAGAGTATTGACAATATGGTTCATCGTTTGACTTATCCTATTGGGTACGCCTACCCTGATACTTTTATTGTATAATAATGTGAACCAGCACTTTCCACCTAATCCATATTGGAACATCGTTACTCGTGAGCTTTTTTGTAAAAGGGGTACCCCATTTTGTAATAAGTCAATAGCCAAAAATAATATGATACTTTTGTTTGACATTAGTTCGCAAATGAATAGAATGGATCTATGGAAATAAATCAAAAAGCATACATCAAAGTTTACTACTTGGTATACATAAATAGAACCAAGAAAATAAAACGAATGGAAGAAACAATAAGTTATATGTACAGAAGTAATAGACTTGCAAGGAATGATGACTTCTGAACTATAAAAGACACAATTAAAAAGGATTACAAGTCTACAGATATTGTTTGGATAGAAACTATTGAGATACTCTGAAGAAACTGAACTGATTGATACATGCTAGATTTTGAGGAATACCTCAAGGAAAAATGAAAAACTATTTTATAAAAAATTTCTTACTATGGTCACTCTCAAATACCCGCGAGGTTGGAGCTTCGGTGCTACCGACAATGTCGTGAAGGTGGAAAAACTTATACACCGCCTCGACCGTGATATCTATATACAGGCTCGGACATACTCTGAGGGTCCTGCCAACGGATGAATCGATAGGTTTATCAATGGAATGCGGAAAGGCTTCTCCGTGGAAGAGATACTTGATGGAAAGTTCGATGGTATCATAGATACGGACGAGAGGAATAGACCTGCGGAGCTAGTACCTCTCCCACCAATAGAGGAACTCTCGAAGTCCAATGGGGATATACAGAAAATAAATGACTGATATCTGTCCTTAGATGACATCGCTGCTGATAAGAATGTGTCCCTCGCAACAGTAAAACGATGGCGAGCTGCCAACCGTGTGAACAAAGTGAAGGGAGTGTTCTATGTCGTGGAAGAGCCTGAGGATCAGCCTGAATAATAACCACTGCATTTATGAAAAAACCTCTCAAGTGGCACATAGCCAACCTCATAGCAGTGATATTATTCCTGATATGAATGTGTTTCTTCTACTGAGAAATGAATATCGCAAGTTTCTGTACGATAGTAGTTCCAGGAATGTGGATAACAATGTCCATCGTGGAATGGATAGAAGATTAAAACTTAGCAAGGGGATTTTATTTTGTAGATATAGTTTCTCTTCTTAGCACGCTTCTCGGGATCGGTGATGCACGATAGGAATTTATCGATAGCAACTACTGGACTTCGTTCATATTCCTTACGGAGGGCCTCGGTCGTCATGGTCGAGTTCCAATCGAACTCGGGGTTTGTAATTCCTCCGATATCAATGGAGTCGAGTTCGAAGAAGAAGCGTTTCTTGATCTCCTTTTTATTACGAAGTGCCTCTATCGTAGGCGCATTTACAGTGGATTTTGCCGGAAGTCAGTACATAGGTATTTGAGGTTAAGCTTTTTATTGCAGGTTTCCGTCTTGGTCAACCCATACCCCTTCGCAAAAAACGAGTATTTCATATACCCGTTGACCTACGAGCTTTTTGAGTTCCTCATTTTGGAGCATGACATTGAAGTATTTTCGTTCTTTACCATCCTGGATGATGACGGTGATGTTGTGTCGCTGTGCTATCATACATAGTAGGTGATGAACATACCGAGAAGTAGACCAAGTGCCACCCCAAAACACACCATACCTGCTGCAAATCGTGGCATGTAGTACCTCAGTTGAGCAAGTTCCTTCTTAGCAACTTCCTTTTCCTGCACCTCGAAGTCATAAAGAGCGTCCCACTCTCGCCAATTGCGATGAGAAGTCTTTTTATTAAGCGCCTGTTTGCGAAGATTCGCCTGGATAGATTTATCCGTTATTGGAATAGAGTGGTTCATAAAGAGATAGATAAAGAAATATGGAGCCAAGCGATTTGCCTGACACAGACCTGCATCGTACTGTCGGTGAGATAGCAGGGTAATGGTATGAGGATGACACTTTCTTCCCGCCCTATGCGAAAGGCAATGACCGACTTACTAACCATTTTGTTGAAACCCCCAATCTATGGAGTGCCTTTCGGCTTTGGTAATATTATACATATCGTTTATAATGTCAACCGCAGTTGTCATTATTTTCTTGATAATGTGAACTTATGTTGACAAGTAATTGAATAAAAATATTATTCGAGAGATTTATATACTAACAAATTCACTGCTATGACAGTAGAAGCACAGGCTGGAGCTACGCCTAAAGACTCTAATCCAGGGAATCCAACACCTGCTGGTGGAAATACTCCTCCAGGAAACGATGGCGGTAACAATACACCTGCCGATAAAGGTGGTGCCGATCCTCAGTATGCGTCTTTTTTTCAAGAGCAGATGCAAGATTTTCAATCTCGTCGAGATGAAATTGCTACTCAGCTCAAAGGAGGTCAGATCTCTGATGCAGACAAGCTCAAGCTTGAACGCGAAGACTTTGAACTCGAGAAAAAAATCACAAAATACGGGTATCAAAAACCTGATGTGACTGCTACAGTCGATCTCTCGTTTGCTACAGCAGAACAGAAGTCATATCTCGAAGGTGTACTCAAAGATCTTCCGCCTGCGGAAGCAAAGGCTGTAGTAGAATATACAAAACAGCTTCTTGGAGTAAAAGGTGGAAACCCACCTGCGCCTGCAAATCTTGATGGGAACAAGGATGGAGAGCGACCAGGGTCGAAAGAACCTGCGAAACTTAACCTTGCAAACATCTGGTGAGTAGGAAAAGAATGACAGAACCCTGATCAGCAAAAAGCTGTACGAGAAGGAATCTTTGGTTTTCTCTCAGGACTTAAAGACAACTCTTAGTTGCTTTCTTATTTCTCTTACACTATTTTTCTATGAATGATCAGCTAAATATGCTGTTGGAGTCAGTCAAATATACCGATATTCAAGACTTTCTCCGCAGTCGTGACAACCGCGAGGCTCTCGCTGCGTTCGTCATCGATGAAGGTAATCGAACTACCTTCTTCCAAAACTTCCCACAACTTATCCACCAGGAATATTTCGTTGGTGGTACAGGTTCTAAGGGAAACACTATGGTTGGTGATGTCGTAAAGATTCGTTTTCGTAACTTTACGATGGGTATTGGTGTACCTGGTATGCCAGCTACCAATCGTCAGCTCGCAGGTAATGAGGCTATGTCTCGTTCTGCACACCGTGAAGAGCAAATCTCATTCGGTGGACACCGTTACGCTGTTGCCATCGAACAGATGAAGACTGCGAAGGTTATGCCTCCTGAGAATCTTGCTGTCGTTATGAACTCCATCTCTAAATACTGGGCTGGACAAGACGACCTTGATACATTCTTCACTCTCTTCCGAGACTATCCATTCTATGTTTCTGAAACTCAGGGACTTTCTGCCGGAAATATTTCTCAAGATGTATCGACTATGTTCGGTCGTGGATTCAACGACCTTATGACAGGCGTAAGTCCAGAAGTATTCTATGCAGGTAATGGTACGAAGACTGATATTGAGCCAGGTGCTTCTATCACAGGTTATAAATCAACTGCGGCCGGAGATCGCAATGGTCTTGCTGACACTGATACACTTACTGACACGTTCCTCAAGGGACTTGGTACTTATATCGGTAATGTCCTCAAGATGCCTGCGCTCGAAATCCAAAATGAGAAACCATTCTTTGGAATCGTGATCGAGCAAGCTGATGTTGATAACATGATTGATAACTCTTCTGCTACTCTCGTACAAACTCTCACAAGCTTTACTGCTATGAACCAAGTTTCTACAGAGACTATCGCAGCTCATCCAGTATTCTCTCGTGTTCTCGGACAGCTATACCAAATCAAGTTCATGAAATATTCACAGATTGATCCTAAGATCGATCCACGCATTATGGCTCCTAACAATGTGAGTCAAGAAGTGAATACCATCTACGATGACCTTTACGGAAAGGCTATTAAGCCAGAAGCTAAGGTTCTTGCTGCTACTGAATCAGGTAATGCCATCACTGGTCTTACTACTTGGCAAGGTGGATACCTTCTCTCAGGTGTCGCTCGTGACCATACTCAAGGTGCATACCAACTCTACCTCTCAGGTGGTGCTAATATGTTCCCATTCATGAATGAAACTGCGACTTATGGTGCTGATTCTATCAACCATATCGATAAGGGTCTTTATGGAGACGGTGTTACTCCTGGTTCTGCCAATGGTAACTTCGTTGGTCGTCTTCAAGTTGGTACAGGTAACACTGCTACAACTCGTTGGAAGATCGTTTACAAGGGACCGTTCTACTCTGGGGCAATTCAGATTGGTGACAACCTTGGACGAAACACTTACGTCGAAGATGCTTACAAACTCGAGATCATCGGTCTTCACCGTTGGAATAACTCCACTGGTAAGTTCGAAAATAATACTCTCGCGGCTGACTGGGCGCTCTTCAAGACCTTTCTTGGTATCCATGCTACCACTAAGGCAATCGATCCTACTCTCAACACTCGTACTATGGTACGAAATCGTCGAGTTCATATGTTCGACACAGTTCGAACTCTCGTGTTTGGTAAGTCTCTTCTCTACAAAATCAATGGTGATGGAGTTGAACTCAATCAAGAGACTCGTGATTACGGTGCTTACAAGGGTTGGGGAATGAATGTCGTACAGGGTAAGAAGATCGTGACAAGTGGTCAGGGTCTCGTTAACAACTATGTTATCGTAGCCTTCAAACGCCCTTACGCTTCTATCTAGTTTTTTATTCCTTTACTTAGTTTTCTCCTATGAGTGATACAGAACTCACTCAGGATATCGTGGAAGAGGGAGCATCGCTCCCTCCTCTGCCTATTCCTGAAATCACATATCGTGGATCTCAGAACTATATTCGATATGAGACTCCTTATAGGACTCTCTATGAATTTA
The DNA here is from genome assembly GCA_041909865.1 of Candidatus Altimarinota bacterium. Classification (GTDB taxonomy): domain Bacteria; phylum Patescibacteriota; class Gracilibacteria; order BD1-5; family UBA2023; genus JABFSX01. Next base: position 39,412 of record JAYRRZ010000059.1, read on the forward strand.
CAATCGAGAATAAATTCACAGTCCAACCTGAAACATGGTGAGATTTCTATTCTATGCTTGGAATTGATGGTGCGAATATCGTAAGAAACTTTGTTCTTGCGCTCGATCCATCAAGTAAAGAAAGCTTCCGAAGAGTTTCTGCTATCGAAAGAGAAGAAGAAACTATTCCTCAAGAAGTATTCGACAAGCAAAAAGAAATTGATTTGCATAATGCCCGCAAAGGTCGTTACGAGGCATTCAAAAATGATTACCAAAGAAACATCAATCTCCAAATCATTAATGGTACTCTCGATTATATCCCTGAAAATCTTGAGAAAGATGCTGAAAAGTTCGCTCAAGATAAAATGAAGGAAGAAGATGAGAGTAGACTCGCTCAAGAAATTGAAGCAAACAAGATTCAAGAGGAAACTCCAACTGTTACTACCGAAGTTGATGAAACACAGGTTATCGAAAATACATCTACAGAAGTAATTGTAGATCCAGTAACGGAACCACTTGTTGAGACAGAGGTACAAACAGAGGAAACTCCTACAGAAACTCCAACAGAGGAACCAGTAGTAGACACACCAGTAGTTGAATCTACTGAACCAGTGGCTCCTACAGAAACTCCAACAGAGGAAGCTCCTGTTCTTGAAGATCCTGTAGCTCCAACAGAGGAAGCTCCCGAGACTGTTCCAGTCGTCGAGACTCCTGAGGAAAATCCAGTAGTAGAAACTTCCGAAGAACCAAGTGTTCCGACCGAAGAACCTACTGTGGAAGCTCCTGTTGAGGAAGAAGTCACTACCACTTCTCGTAAAAAGAGATCTGCTTAGAAATGAAGTCAAGCCTTCGGGCTTGATTTTTTTGTGAGAAGATTATAATTGAAACAAAAATAACTTTCTTCCTATGTCCTTTCCTACCAACATAGAAATTCCCAAAGCTAATTGGCTTCCTGGAGAAACACGAGGCAATCATTCTGCACAGCATAATATGATTGCTAATCTTCTTGTAGCCATACAGAATAAGATTGGTATTACTGGATCGACTGAACCTACGAGTATCCAGTATTTTATTGATAATCACAGTCATAGTAATTTCTATACAAAGACTGAGGTGGATGCTGCTCTTGCAGGAAAACAATCTACTCTTGGTATTACACCAGAAAGTACAGCCAATCGATGAGTAGCAAATGGATATGCCTCTCTAAATTCGAGTGGGAAGATTCCTGTTGAACAATTAGATCTTTCTAATATTGGAAAATATATTCAAACAGCTTTGCTTGGAGAAGCACTTACTTCACCATGATATCAATCTAATGTTACAAAAACATTTGCAACAGGATCAAGCCAATCTGGAACATATAATGTCATGGGATGACGAGTCCGATTTGATTATCGAACAAAGATTGTTTCTGTGAAATATCCTGTAAATGCTTCAAATGGATCAGCGGCTATTGTAATTTATTCAAATACGAATGTTCTTCTATGAACCTATCCAGTTGCTAATGGTACAAATGAAGCAACCTGAATAAATTTTGTGTGCGAGCCTGGTATTGATTATCAGATATGATGTAATTCTACTACCAATTTTGGTGGATTCAGACAAGACTATACTTTGACACAAGCAGATATCAATTTATGATTTATATCTGGATGTTATAATAATGGTAACTTCGATTCAATATGGAGGTTGAAAGAAGTTGTTACAAGTACAGAGGTTCCATGAAAAGTTGCACTCTCTATAGTAAATAAGATACAATATGATTTCACCTATGTATCAACATCAGTATCTACAGCCTCTCGGGAATGAGTAAGGTTTACTGCGCCATATACTTGTACATTATGAGAGGTAAAAACTCATACTACTGCAACTACAACATCTGCATTTATTCTCCTTCTTGACTCAAGTGGGAATACTCTGGATTCGAAACAGATGACTAGTGGTACAAGTACCGTAACATTCTCATATTCACTTACTTGAGGTACAGAATATAGGATTGTTATGAATGATACATCGAATTGGTGAACTACTCGTTATTATGGTACAGTGGCACAATTCCAATGAGCGTTTCCTTATGCTATTTCTGGAATATATGGTGCTGGTGCAGGTACAGTTGATAGTACAAATATTCTCAACATCAAATATATTGAACTTGATTTTCTTGGAAAGGCATATCTTTCAAAAGCGATTCGAGGTATTGAACCACAATTTTGTAAAATAGATTGATTCATTTCTGGTCCTAAAAATGTTGGTGATTCAGTAACTCTTGAGTCAAATAATGATTCTGTTATTAGTGGTTTAACATGATTAGTAAAGTGAGCATTATACTATTTACAAAATTCATCTGGATCTCTTGGTACAGCAGTAGGAACTTTTCCAGTAAATGTATGAAAAGCTATAAGTACAACAGAAATTAAGTTAACATCATACTGATTTCCTGTAAGGAATACAGTAGGTGATACTACAGTATGGGGTGGTAATGGAGTATATGTATACACAATGCCAAGATTTGTAAATGAATGATTAGTAATGTATACTATTACAGCTAATACTGGAGCGAATAATGGTTCAACTATGCAATGGTCAGTAGATTGAAATCGAAATGGGACCTGGTCTGATATATGAGAATCGTCTGGTAGTACACTTACAGAACGAAGAATAATGGTAGATAGATGATTTGTTCGTCTTAGGGAAATATGACCTGCGAATACTTATACAGCATCATTAACAATTTGGCAATAATATGTCTCTCGCAGAATGATTCACAACTCTCATCGATGATGTTTCAGAACCAGGAGTAGTCTACATTGGTAAGGCTACTCCTGGTTCTGATGAAAACAAAGATGTTTGGAGAATACAAAAAATAGTGACAACCTGAATAAAGTCTATAAAATATCCTCATTGATCGAGGATGTACAGTCAAAAGTGGTCTGAACGGTTATCCCTCTCATATTCCTAATTTTTATACCTATGCCTTACTCTTCAGCTACAAAGAATGATATACAACAAATGTTGTATAATGATGTTACTCCTGCATTCATGGCAGATACCGATTGGTATCTTTCTCTTCATACAGCTTCACCAGGAGCGGGAGGAACACAAAATACAAACGAAGTATCTTATACTGGGTATTCTCGTATTCCTGTAACTCGATCAGGGGCAGGTTGGACCGTAGGAGGTTCAGCAGTTACAAATGCTACTCTGCTTCAATTTGGAACTCGAAGTGATGCAGGATCTACGACAGCTACACATTGGGCTATCGGTAGATTAGCCTCGGGTGCAGGTCAGATTATTCAGCATAATGCTCTTGTAACAGGTCTTCCTATTACTCAAAATATTACTCCTCAGATTGCAGCAGGAGATATCGACCTCGACATAACCCCATAATCTATGGAGCCATTTGTCAAACAGTATGTTGACGCACATCGCAAATGAAAAAAGCGGTTTTCTCTTTTCCGAAAAATCCCTTCGCAAGTAAGTGTTGCAGGGACTTTTTGTGATTTGACTATGGCATCAGGAAATCCTGGACTAAATTTTTATACAGGTACAGACCTTGTTGCATCTGTGATGAACTGGAAAAAATGACTCTGGCACGGTGATAGTGTTGCCCCAAGTAAAAAATATTTGAAAGAAATAAATATAAAAGCATCATCAGCTACATGACTTCCGTGTACTTTCATTGTAGGAGCAGTCATGGGATTTTACCCATATATCGACTGCGACTCGGTCGACGAACAAATATTCGATAATACCGAAGTAGTACAATCAGCTAATGATTGAAATGGAGTATTGGCATATCTTGTAGCCCAAACTCCAGTAGGAATATCAGGATCATCGCGATTCAAAATAGTATATAGAAATCAAGATGGGGTATCAGGGAGAGAAAGTATTGCAGTACAAACAGGTACATCACCAACGAATATTGCTTCGTTTATCCACGGTCAATGAGCCGCATGAATAAATAATTACTGGTTTATACCACTAGCCCCAGGGGATACTGGTATTCAAATCGTAGAAAAAATACAGTTTGTATGACCGATTTGAGGACTTGCTGCACTCGTATTATTCAAGCCTTTGGCTGAAACAAAGCTATTGGAACTTGCGGCATGACATGAAAAGAATATACTACTTTCAGATGGTGATCTTCCAGAAATTCCTGATGAAACGTATCTTTCTATGATATGCGCACCAAATGGATCAGTAAATGGTGTAGCCTTTACTGGAAGCATAAAAACTATAATCTTATCTCAATAATATGACTCATCTATCTTTTGAAGAACTCTACCCTGAACTCGCATCACTCGAAGATAATGATACGAAAGTTCTTATACAGGCTACCTGTATTTCAAAATCAATCACTCGTGATATTATTGAACAAAATTTCAATGGATTTATCAAAGACCAGATTCTCATAGCTCTTAATCTTTCATAATATGATAACCTCATACGATTCTCTTCTGCAATCTCTTTGAGCATGAAGAAAAAAACATACTCAGTGGAATAAAGTCACAGGTGCGGCCGCATATACAGCAGGTCGATGCTATGATCTATCAATGCTTGATGGTTCTCCAATGATGAATGACTGGGGATCGCTTGTGATGAACGGTCAGTTCAACGGATGATCTGCATGATGGACTCTCTGAGCGAACTGGTCATGGACTATTGGTACAAACCTTGTTACAAAAACTACAGGTGGTGCAAATGGAATATCTCAAACTCTTCCACTTCTTGAAACAGGTGTTCAATATCAAGTAGTATGGACTCTTGGATGATACTCTGGTACATGAGCATTTACTGTAACTCTTGGATGAGTAGCAGGTACAGCTCGTTCAGCTAATGGTACATATACTGAAACAATTACTCCAACTACTGGACAAGTTCTTGATATATCAGCAGTTTCTACCGCAGGTGGAACAGTAGATAATGTCTCTGTATATGCTGTTGGTAGATTCATACCTTATAAATATTCTACCAATCAAGGTGGGATATATCACGGAGGAGATGTAGAGCCTACATATAAAAAACATCTTTCATACATTTCTGCAAAAACACCTGTGGCAACTGCTGTAGGTACATATATTCTCGTTGATGTACTCGGAGTATATGCTCGTCTCAATATGAATATAGCAACATTGCAAACTCTCAATAATACAAATCCTCTTCCTCGATATACTACAGGAGAAGATGTTCAAGCTTACCTTGTGACAACTACTGCTACAGGTGCGACAGCTCATAATTTTGTAATGAACTATACAAATGAACTTGGGGTTTCAGCAAGAAATCTTTGAGCTATAGTATCACTTACTCCTTCAGCTATTGTCTGACATATCTCTCATACAGGAGTAGCGGCAAACAATTTTCAACCATTTCTTCCACTTCAATGAGAAGATGGTGGTATCAGATCGGTTCAATCAGTTCAACTCTCAGCTGCATCGGGTTCAGCAGGATTTGCATCGCTTGTACTTGCTAAGCCTCTAGCAGAAATAGAGGTAACTACAGCAGGTATACTCTATCAAAACAATCTAGCAGTAGATTTTCCTTCACTCCCCGATGTACCTGATGACGCTTATCTCGCATGGATCTTCTGTCCAAATGGTGCTACTGCAGCTTCCTCTACTCTCTGGGGAGCTATTCGTTCTATATGGTGATAATCTATGGCAACACTCTGAAATCTTTCTCGACTCAATAATACCATCGGCACTCTTGTCGGTGGTACTTGAAATCATGCTTTCGGATATAATACCATGTGACATAAGCAGATTTATAAATATATCCCTGGTCAATGGGTCAGAACAAGTGGGTTACGACCACCGTATACTCCATCTATGCCAATAAAAGATGGGGGACTTTCTATGTATGGTCATGATATCACAACTCTCGAATCAATCATAGGAAATCTAGGATACTATACTGTGGCTCAGGATATCACGAGTACAACAGAATTTGCTATATTGTGATTGATAGTATCAATATATGCTTCTGATACAATCACAACAAGTGAATCAGGATTGCTTTCAGGGATTATCCTTATAAGCATACAGGATACCACATCAACTTCTGAAAGCGTATTTGCCGGTGCAATTATAGGATTTCAAATACAAGACAATGTTATCATCGATGAAGTAGTAAAACTCTGAGGTCTTGGTAATATGGAAATGCGAGATGGTTTTCCTGAAGGATTGACACCAGAGTGAATACGATTTGCAGTATGGTCTAGTCTTGCAGGGGATAATAATATTCCTGGTACTATGGGTGAAAAACTTAATACAGCAGGATCAGGTGGGGTCGATATCAATGCTCTTGCTGATGCTATTATTGCAAAGATATTAGATCTTCCTGAAGGAATACTTACTCCCGAGCAAATAGATCTTCTTATCAATACAGTAAAAAAAGATACAAAAATCATTGATACAGACAATGGTTCACTTTCACTTTTTGTTGGATAAAAAAATTGCTCAATATTATTTTTGACTATAATTGCAGTAATATCATTAGCAACTATGGATTCTATGGAAATCATATCCGCTTACCTGACACAGATCTTCTCAGCAAAAACAGTGAAGTTAATAATTTCGTGAAGTGTTGCCGGAGCATCATTTCTTTTCTGAGATATAAACTTACCAGTAATTGCCTGCTGAGTTTTATATCTTGCAGATATGTTTCTTGGGCTTACTATAAATGCTTACAGATGAACTTTCTCTTGGAATAAACTCAGGAGATGAATATTCAAATTTATACTCTATGGTGGGGCGATCATTGTTTGACACATGCTCGACCTCATTTTTGTACATACTACTCCTGAATTTTGAGCAAGATATGTGATCATCATATATCTTGGTGTAACGGAAGGGCTTTCGGTATTGAAGCATTTTGCTTCTCTATGACTTCATATCCCATCTAAACTTATTAACCGTCTCGAAGGGATACGAGACGACCTTAATTCTTCATGACAAGAACCTACAAAGATTGTCCCAATGACAACAACATCTGAGAAACCAAGTCTTCCACAGATAGAACCAGTGGTTGAGTCTGAAAAAGTATAAGACTTTCTCGAGCGCAACTTTTTCGTCTTCTTGCGGAAGAGAATCTTGGAGAACTCGAAAGAGGTCAGCCACCTATCTATACCCAGTATATAAATCCTAACCTTCCTTAATATGTTTCCATGGAAAAAAGATCTGTCGGCACAGCAAAGACATAAGAACTCTGTTCCTAACGATCACACATTCATTCTTGTACACCATACAGCTACTCCAAAAGGAACGCTTGCAGGTAATATTAAAATCCTCACAGGGACAAATCCTGATGGTACAGAATATAAGACTCCCAATCCAGTATCAGCTCACGCTCTTATCGATTGGAATGGTGATGCTTATAAGCTTGGAAAATCTGAGGAAACTCTCTGGCATGCAGGTCAATCAAATTGGTGACAGCTTGTTGGACTAAACTATCATGCTATAGGAATCGAAGTTCTTGGGCCTACAGATGGTGTATTTTCCGAAGAGCAGTATGTGACTACCACAAAACTCATCGCACACTACATGGCGGTATATAATATCCCTCCTGAGCGAGTTCTTCGTCATAAGGATGTCACTTGGGATGGAGCAAAGAAAAGTCTTCTCTACGATGGGAAGAGTCCGAATAGAAAACCTGATATTGCAGACACATTCTGGAACAAAAAGTTCAAGAGTTGGGACGCATATCGTAGGAGCATAGTGCCAAAAGCACTATAAGTTTATTCCTAAAATACCTTCATGGGTTTATGAATACGAATATTGTTTGCACTCATAATATTTTTCGCTAAAATAGCAGAAAGTAACTACTTGTAATATGTCAGCTATCACAATGGATTGAACATCTACGGAAACTATGGATGGTATCAACCCTTGAGAAGCCTCTATTACTATGGATTTTCTTCATCCTGCTATCTGAAAAGACATACAGGCTAGTCCTAAGAAATGAAAACTAACCCTTTAATCCATGCGCACAGTACAACAGGTCTGGGATACATTCTGCAATAGGTTCTCCAACTTTCCGATGCAATTTAATGATGATATTACTCCTGATGGTCTTACAACATCTTGGGAACTCACATTTTATCCGCTATCGGATATAACCGCAAACGCTCCACTGGTGTTAAAAAACACTGGTACTTTTGCGGCTCCTACTTGGACAGCTCTTGTAGAGTGAACTGACTATACCATCAATTATACGACAGGGCAGATCACATTTGCAACCGCACCTGCGGCTATTTTGAATGACGAGGAAGAAAATTCGGTGGCAATCAAGGTAGTAGCGTATCATGTGAAGATAAACCTCAAGCAGTTTATCCAATTTTGGAATGAGATTACCGGGCAGATGGCTATTTACTGGCCAGTAAAACACTATACCAAAGTGAATGGTAGCGATCTTGGTCTTGCCGAAGGTGTGTCTATGTCCGAACTCGACATGACTCACCCATACTGGGATCAAAAAAACCTTCTTGAGATATTTCAGCAAGAAACAGATGGCAAGCATGTACTCTTCGAACGAAGATCCGATAAGCTTCTCGTCGGGAATGATAAAAATATCCCTCGTCGAACGATGAACTGGGGACCAACTGACTATAATCGTACTTGGAGTAGTGTTCTTCGAGGCACTCTCACACTTCCTTTCTGGATTTCATACACAGATAAGTATCCAATATTCTCTTCTGCCAATCCAAACGATGATCTTGGAGAAGATACCTACCTCGATATCCAAGATGGATGAGAACTCAATGCAGTGATGCGTATAGGTCTCTCGATGTACACGATGCGAGAACATTGGTCTGAGCGTATCAATGCCTCAACTCTTCGAATGTCTTCGCTCAAGGATATCCAAATGACAAAGCAAGGTCTCTCTATGGAAATTATGAGACATACTGGTGACAATGCTCCTGGTCGTGGCAATACACCTCCTACAACTTTCGCAAACTAGCATGGCTATCGATAAAAACAACTATCACATCACGCTTAAAAACCTGCGCACAGGAGTTCTTCAAGGATTTATGCTTGCAGGTGGTGACACCCCGTATATGGTACAGGGTGTTGATAATATTGCGCAGAGAATTGCCGATGGAGAAATTCTTTATTCTGACTTTACTAACTCTCGAGTGTTCGCACAGGAGAATTGGAGCGAAGGTATATCAAAATATTGGGAACCAGAGCGTCTTTACTCTGTCATTTATCCATCGAAGATGTATAAGGACAAGAAAAATATCAAGATTACTGGTTCGGAATTTACTCTCGGATGAGCCGTAGAAGAAAAATTTACTCTGCCATTTACTACTGGTGATGCTCCTATGTGTCGATGAGAAACAGCAGGAGTAGTATATCTTGGTTCAGGAATGAAGCTGTATCGATCGACAGATTTTGGAAATACTTGGTCGCTATGGAAAGACTTCACAGCAGAAGTACAGCTATCTGATGTAGATGAGATCACCGATATCAAGTATCTTGATGTCGAAGGATTCTCAATTACTCATGCGGCTCCGCTCGGAACAATGACGATCAACCCGATGCAGTTGATTTTTGTGGCATTCTATAATCGTGCTACAAAAAAATCGGGAGTAGCTCGATATGAAATATCTTCTCTTGTTCGTCCTGCATCAGGAAGAACCTACGATGGAACAAACTCAATCTGAATAGCCTATGGATCAACAGTTGATAATATTGGTGTAAATACAAGCGGTATATCAAATACTTCATTCTCAGCATATAAAGTCAACAACTCACAGGGTCTTACGCTTCCTGCTACTTGGTGGAGTCTTGGTCTTTTTCCTGGTCAAAAATTCAAAGCTCGAAGAAATGATACAGGGATTGTGTACAATTTTACAGTAGGTTTCGTAGGTGGAGTGTTTGGAACAACCTATGAAATAGGAGTTCCAGGAATAGCAAACTATTCATCAAGTCCTGACAGTTTAAACTACTATACAATCTACGATATCGGAAAAGATACTGACATTATCTGTTTTCCTACTACTACAGGTATTGCTTCATATATATGAGCAGGAAGATGACTTGGTCAGAATTTCACATACAATGGTGTTCTCTACAATATTTACGGTCTTGGAAATGGTGTTTCTCATTACGGAAATATTCCTGCCTATACACCTGGAACAGCATGAGGATCGTCAGAATATGTAATGATAAAGCGTGTAGATGGTGGCGATGCTTGGTCTGGTCTATTCTGAAATGGAACTCAGACATTTACTATGGATAAGTGGATCTACAAGTATTGAACTTATGCAAACTCGATCACAAAATTTATTCTCTGTAGTGGTAATCGTGAACATCTTTGGTGATACAATCACATCGATCCAGTGAATAAACTCTATGATGTAGGATATGGAGAAGTGACTACCAATGCTTCAAGCAGTAATGTATATGCAGCTTCATATAATGGTATCCTTCATAGTGCGCAGAACCACACCGTCACTTTCAATGATGGAGATTGTCCGATGTCGTGAGTTCAGTACGGTCTATCGTTCATGCCAGATGCCACACCATACATGTATGTTGGTACTCAGTATGGAACTCAAGGTGGAGATGAAGGGAAACTCTTACGATTTACTCTCAATAATAATCAGACAGCACCTACCTATGTTGTGCGTGGTATTATCGGAGAAGAGTGAATCACTGGACTATGATACTTTGGTGGTTCAGTATATGCAGTTACCAAAAAAGATGGGTATGTTTACGAATATAGCGAGTCAGCAGGAAGCATTACCAAGATAGCAAAGCTTCCTGTAAACGAAGATACAAACTATGCCTACATCGATGCAGTAGGAAACTATGCCGGAACCATCGTATGTTCGAACCAAGCAGGTTCAGGTATCTATACACTCGATCCAAACGCTCGTAACAACCAATTCCCTCTCATAGAAGCAGATGTTCTCTGTAGAATAGAGTGACTTGTAAATACCAGAATCCGTTCTATATGCAACACTGGTGGATCTCTTTTATTTTCAGAATGACAAAAAGTATACCTTTATAATCCTGACGCTGTATCAGAAACAGGATATATGGAATCATCCATTTACGGAGGATATATCTCGAATGTCGATAAGCTTTGGGTATATGGATATGTTCGAGTAAAGAAATGGTTTGTCGATGAAGGACAGAAAGTAGCTCTCGAGGTTTCATTCGATGAGTGACAAACTTGGAGTTTTGTTCCTACCAAAAAATGAAAACAATTTTCGCCTACTATCGATTGGAATAATGCAGATTATTGCATATCACAATCTCAAGCAGATCAACAGCTTACATTTATCTTCCCATACAATACAAAGTCTTGAACGATACTCTATCGATGCTGGCTTCATAAAGGAAGTGGAAACATCCATCCTATAGTAAACCATATTGGTATTCACTACAACATCAACTATAAGCAAGAGCTTCTCTTCAACTATCAGATTGACCTAAATAAATCTTATGAGCTTCTCAATGCTCGACAGGTAGAGAAAGACAAGCAGAATGACAAGCTTTTATTCCTCAAGGATATCTGGCAGAATCAAGATATGGTAGAGCTTATCGATGTTACAGGTGCAAAATATACTTGTATACCATTCTCGGACGATCGTACACCATGACAAGGCCTTGTAATCTCTACTGCAAATGCCAATGGTTCAATAAAAGATTTGGACAATCTCGTATACAAAGTAGCTTTCTGATTGAAAACTATTGCAAACTATGAGAAAATACTATAATGTATAATAAATTTATTCTTAATTTTTTCACTTATGTTCGGAGACAACTTCAAAAAGAAGTTCGGTGGTAAGCCAGACTTCAACGGTGGCGGAGACAACTACGAAAAGAAACCTCCATTTGGTGGTAACGAAGGCGGGGATATGGAAGAAAAGAACATCCCTGGTAGTGGTCGTCCTGAACCTGAAACTCCTGAAGAGGAGAAGGATGAAAAAAAGCCTGAGACTCCTGAGGGAGAAAAGAGTGAGGAAGAGGCAATCGAGGAAATTCTCGAGCTTTTCGACCAACTCACTCCTCTTGTAGAGAAACTTCGTAACCGTAAATAATTTTTATGTCTTTCACAACTGGCGAAACCGCTATACAAACGCCAGTTGCTTCTGACAAGAAAACGACCGCCCAGGTAATGGAGCTTTTCCGTAGAAGTCTCACCTACAACATCAGGCGTAGACAAGGCTATACAGAAAATGAAAGACTTTTCTTGCTCGGGGAGCAACTTGACGAGCAAGACTTCGGGGATCATCGAGTAGAACTTAAATTCGCTACTCGATTTTGTCGTACACATTCTTGATATGTTCTTAAAGACCGTCCGAATATTCAAGTCCCTCCTCGAAATCCGAACCTTACACAGTTCAGATATCAGAGTTCTCGTATCGAAATGGGACTCAATACATGGTGGGATGATGAGAATGTTCTTCAAAAACTCAAACGTGGTACACTCACAGCATCATACAAGGGTGACTATGTGTGGTTCCTCAATGTTGATGCAGTACGAAAAGAGATACGATTTCAACCTTTACAGCCTGATTTCTTCGATTACGATAAGGTATCGACCGACCCTGATTCTCCATACCTTTGGGTACTCAGGGCTGAGATGATGAATACACAAGCTCTTAAAGAGAGATATACTGATAAAGCACATCTGATTACTCCATCAGGTCTTACAACTCGATTCCTTACATTTACAAACTTTGTAGGTTCTGACCTTTACAATCTTCATAAGACTTGTTGGATAGAAGTTATGGATGCCAAATATATCTACAAGTATGCCAACGATATCGAGATAGAAGTAGTAGAACACAACTATCCATTTATTCCTTACTATCATCTCCAATACTTCGATGTTGGTATGAAGTGGGGTATGTGTCCAATGGATCTTATCAAGGATCCAGTCAAGAAATGGAATCAAATTATTGGATATCAATTCGACCAAGCACTCAAGGTTGCTAATCCTCCACTTGTAATCATCGGTGGTAATGCCAATATCACTGCCGATAACCTCAAAGGTGGTAAGATTTCTATTCCGACAATCGGGGCAACGGTGCAGTATCTACAGCCACCACAGTCGAATATGCAAATGGATAAGATGGTAGAGCAGATGAAACAGTATGTACACTTCATGGCTGCTCTCAATGAAGAAGCTATGGCAGGGTTCACTGGCGCTCTTACTTCGGCAGGTGTATCGATAGAGCTTCGTATGGATTCTACAGTTCGAGAAGCAGTAGATGTACAGGTTGGATTACAATCACTTATCCAAAAGGTAAATGCTGACTACCTCAAGCTTGTAGAGAAATTCTTCCCATCAAAAGACATTACAGAGTCAAAGGTATTTGGTAAGCTTACCGATGTACCTTTTCCTGCACGATTCATAGACAACTACTACAAAAATATCATTGACTTTGGTGGTGTACTTCCTCGCTCAAATACTGAGATGATACGAAATGTCCTTGCCAAGTTTCAAGCAAATCTTATTTCTAAGGATACAGCTCTCGAAGAGATGCGATATCTTGATCCATCTACTGAAATGGAAAAGATACGAGCAGAACAAATCGATGCTGCAAATCTTCAAAAGCAGATCGAAGCAGGTATGGTCGAACAGAAATACTTTGATGATCCAAAGAAAGAAGAGGACTACATGCTCGTTGAAAACAAACTGGCAATGCCTCATCCAAATCAAGACCATCAAGTCTATATCGATTCTCATATGGAACGATATAAAGTTACTCCGAGTAATCTCTTCATCCAAAATATTATGCTTCGAAAACAGATGATGGGACAAGCCATGCCACTTCCTACAGGAAGGGAATGACAATGAGCCGAAGGGTTCCAAGGACAAGGACAGCCTACCCAACAACCAACTCCTAACTTCCAACAATAAATATGTGATTCTTCTGACCTTCCGCAGATGATAGGGCTGACGCAGGACTAAAAGCTCTATGAATACAGCAACCTCAAGCTACTCCTGCTCCTGCACCTGTGGAACAACCAAGTCAGGTGACACAAGATTATTCTTCTGCAAACAAAGAACTTGCAAAGAAACTCTGGGAAAAGAGCAACGGTAAGCCACTTGATAGGTTTCAGAAATGAACCGATATTATTACTGCGGATCTCAACGCTCGTCTTGACAAGACGAAATATGATTGGGCGAAGCAATCGTATGAAGCCCAATATGGAAAGGCTGATGACGACACAGTAACCAAGTGGATTACTGCCAATCAGAAAAAGATTGAGCGCGATATGTATGGCTCCCTTACTCAAGAAGCACTCAAGCAGGGAGTGGAGTTTGATAAAGGGACTCTCTATACTGACTACATCTCTACGATGATGGAAGCTCCGAAGGATACTCGGAGTCTTTGGCAGAAGACAAAAGATACCGTAAAGACTATTGGATACGGTATTGTCGACACACCTATAGGACTTGGTGCCGCTCTCACCGATGAGGTACTCGGGACAAACACCTATAAAAAATATTTCGGTGAGCGTACTTCCATCAAGGAAGGCAATGACTCATTCGCTGATAAAGCTACGAACCTCCTCGGAGAACAGATGGCTTGGCTCGATGTAGCATTTGGTATTGGTACATTCTTCACAGCAGGTGTAGGTGCGCCAGTATTTGCATCACTCTCGGCTTCTATCAAGGGTGGATGAAAGGCTATTGCCAAGAGCGCACTCAAGGGTGGAGCCGAAGGTATGATCGAGGCTTGATTAAAAGATGTGTTCAAAGTATCTGGTGATGATATTTTCCAAGCCATCATCAAGGGTAATGGTGCGACATCAATATCAGAACTAGCCGCAAAAGAGTGAATCGATGCGACAACCTATATGACAAAGCTCCGTGGTACTCTTCGTGATGCCTGAGAGAAAGGCTTTACAAAGTGATCGAAGGAGTACAAGGAGTATACCAAAGCAGTTGACCAGTTCACTGACCTCTCTGGTATTGGTGCAGGTGGAGTTATCCGTAGACAGAATCGATGGATGGATTCTCTTTCTGATGGTCTTGGTCTACCGACACAGTTCATCAAGCTTGGAGAAGCAGGAGGAAAACGAACCTACTCTGCATCATTTATGGGAGCCGCAATGAATGTAGCTCTGCCATCTACAACACTTCTTCCAGGAGTGGGAGATTGGTTTGAGTCTACAGGTCTTCGTCTTGGTGGAGCGTTGGCTTCACAATACGCACTTGCCACTCGTACTGGTATGGTACAGTCAGAGCGTCAGAAGTTTATGGACCAATATGGGGTCGATCCTGAAAAGTCAGAGGGTGCGCTCAAGCAGAAATGGGAAGAGCAACTCAACTATAAAATGCGTCATGCCCTCCCATCGGAGATCCTTACTGGTCAAACTTTCTCTGAAAGAAGTAATGGTGGTCAACTCCTATGGGGAGCATTTGACGCAGCTGCAAACTTCGCAGGTGTCATGGCAGGTATGCACGGTATTGGTCGAGCCTATGGATTTTCCAAAGAGCAGATGTCCCCTATCAAAATGGAAAACGGGGAGATTGTTTCGAATATTTCCTTTATCAAGGAGCTTGAGGATATTCACAAGTCAGACCTTGATGATGCTACCAAGGACCAGAAAATTCAAGAACTTAAAGCAAAGGTCGAGGCAGGGAGTCCAGACCTACGAACCACTATCAAAAGTTCCAAAGAACTCCGCAGTGCTATTCTCGAGGCACAGAATTATTATCGTACCATCGGAGGAGAGGCAAAGGATGTGCTTCGTGGAGAATGGGAGACAGGTATGGCATCAGTTCTAAAGGAGATGGAAACAGGCAACATGGAAAGCGCTATCCAAAAGCTCGATGGAGTCAACAAGAGTTTTTCCGAAGTTGCATCAAATCTCATATCCCCTGAGGCTATCAAGCGTGTGAACGACAAGATTGATGTCCTGGATTCATACTTCAAGAAAGTCCGTCAGGATCACTCTTTCTTATCAAACCTCACAAAACAGTTCGCTGTGAATGCCTTCACGACAAATATCAAAGACCCTACAGGTGCTATGATACGATGATCGGAGGAGCTTGTAGCGAGCGCAAAATCAATCTTCTCTGAGCTAGAGGATATGCAGAACATCATGGTTGATACCTACAAGGCAAAGGGTGACTACATTGCTAAGAGATATCCTCAAGCCTTTGAAAAAGAACATGTACTTGATTCTCGTATCGAAGATATGCTCAAGGCATCAGGTATGCAACCAAGCCGAGAAGCGGTGGTAGCACTGCGTTTTCCTATCGTTACTGCTCTTACCAAGACACAGTTCGAAATGAAGGAGTTCCAGGACAAAACTCTCGAGAAGACTTTTGATTCTGTATTCAGTGAATATGGAATGGATCTTCGTAGAACTGGCGAAGAAGGTGGAAAATCTCTCGGGGAGATTATTATGGAACTCAACAGCTCAAACCTCGATGAGAATATCAAACTCTCATCTCGCATTGAGATGATGATGAACGACAAGATTATTGCCCGCAAGGCGGAGCTTCAAGCTCATCAACAGTTCTTGCAGGGTAATGCTATGCAGATAGCTCACATGGATAGGCTTTTCTCTGACCTTACGACACAGCTCCATGCTCAACGATCTCGAGAGAGAATCGAGAATGTAGAATTTGTCCGTACCGAGGAGACTCCTGTTCGTGAAGAAATTGATACTCTCGAACAGACTATTCGTGAAAAACAAAAGCAGAATCTTCCGGTAGAAGCCGAGAAGGAAGATCTTGCTACGCTCAAGGAAATTGAAAAAGAAAATCCTGAGGCTGTCGTTACCAAAGACTATGCTACTGATATGGATCCTATGAGTTCCCCAGTAGCTTCCAAGATGATTGCCGATGATGCTGTACAAAAGGAAATCGTGAAGACTGCCAACGAGACCAGTGAGAAATACATAGCTGAAAAAGCTCGTGTGGAAGAAAGACGCAAAACTCTTGCAGAGTTCCATGATAGTATTATGCGAGCGCATGAATACGCCTACGATGGATTCCTCAAGACTGCCAAGCAGGAGAATGACTTCGAGACTATGGATGAAGTTGTCGACAAAGAAATCGATAACTACTACAAGAACGAGCAGAGAATCAAAGCGTATGATGATATGCTTTTCCGAGGAATCGCAGATGAGTATAACCAAAAGGCAAGCATATTCTTTGACCGAGAAGGACAAGTAGATCTCGAGTCTCTCAAGAAATTTTCTCAAAAGAAAACCCAGATCATGGGAAAAGAGATTGAGCGTATCTACTCCGAGATTGCTCTCGAACTCACAAAAGAGATTCCAAGTAAGCAGAAGCTTGCGAGCAAGGCCAGACAGATAGAAGAAGCTATCCGCCATCAGACTACACGAAATTTTACTCGTGATGGTATTATCGAGCTTGCCAAGAAGTCAGATGATATCTACACATTCGAGGCAAGCCTTCGTCAGGCTATCAAGGACAACTTCAAGTTTACCGATGAGGTAGTCACGAAGTTTATGAAGAACCAGTTCAACGATGACATCAATAATGTAATACCATTCTATGAGCTTTATAAAAAACAGACCAAGATCGAAGCATTCAAGATTGACTTTGAGTTCAAAGATGGCGAGCTTGTTCCTACCTCTACTCGTCTCTCGTCCAGTAGCCCTCTCGATTTTATCGATGACTATGGAAACTCTACTCTATACAGACTAGAAGGGCTTGGTACATCTCGCCTCCGTGAGAAGTACGATGTACTTTCTATGGACGATATCACTATCGACGGTAAGCGTATGGATAGTTATTGGGTCCAAGGTAAGGCAGGAAATGAAAAAGTTGACGACAAGAAAAAGTTTTGGGATGAGAAAGTCATGGGAAGTGTGATTAAAGAAATGGAATCACACGGATATATTTTCCTCGGAGACTTCCAAGAGGAAGGTAAAAAGCGTATGTTTGTGAAGCCTAAGACTGAAGGTGCAACATGGCACGATGCTATGATGGATCTCACAGGAGTAGACTTCAAACAGATTGAGTCTATACCTAATGCAAAAGTTCGCAATCAAGCAATATCCAACTTCCAGAAGTATGCTAAGCTTATTTGGTGGGGAGAAATCAATCCAAACAAAACCCTTTGGAATGCAGCTATTGTTGCTCCAATCTCAAAGGAACAAGGTATGCGCAAGCTCAAAGGTCTCGAAGGAGCTGAGGAACTTATCAACGCTCTCTCGATGGAACGCTCTGACCAAGTTCGTCATCTCATCTATGAAGATAATATTGCCGATCCAAAGACTGGCGAGAAAGAAAAGGTATCTGATGGTCGTACCTATAACATCGCTCACTATGCGGCTACACTCAACAGCACGATTGGTGCGAGTAGTAAGAACTTGATTCACAAGACAGCTACTCTCGCTTGACCTGGACAGTTTATCAAAAGTCAGGACATCGTAGCATCTGATGGAAACTTCGCTGATCCTGGTGTAATCAACGCTCTCTATAAGAGTAAAGACCCAAAAATCCAAGCCATCGTAGATTTTACGATTCGTAATTTTGGGAATGACTGGTATGATAATCCACAGGCAGTATCAAAGGTTCACGACCTGATGTATGACTACAGAGTCATCGATCGCATAGTCCCACTCTCTGCCTATAAAAATATTTTCACAAGAAAAATCAAGGCAGAAGATGTACCATTCGAGTTCGAGAATTATAAAGAATGACAGATCCTCGAAGCTCCTATTGAGAATATAGGACTGAAAGCGATAGACTTCTATAAGTCTCCCGAAGCCCGCAAGAACGAAACCATCAAGTTCTCTAATCAGGTTATCCGAAATATCCACGAAGTGGGTAACTTCACACAGAAAGAAGCTGATGCTATCAACGATGTGTTTAATGATATTCGTAAGAATGATTACAAGGATATTCTCGATCTTGCCTCTGAGGTAGGTACAAATCCAAACCTTATCATCAAGAAAATAGAGGAACGCTTTGGTCTCAAGTTCTCTGACTATCAGAAAAATTCGTTTATCAACCTTGGTAGTGCCAACAACCTCGAGAAATTCCTTACAAACATTATGAAGAACGGTGTCACTACTGGTTCTAATCTCAAGGGAAATCAGATAGACCTTACCTATCCACCAAGCTATCACAAGGTAGCTGAGACAATCAATAATCGTCTTGCTCCACAGGATAAGGACAATTGGATTATCCTCTCTCGAGAATATTTTGGTCATCTTGATGGTGATCGATACATGATGTTCCGATATCCGGTAGTATCTGACAAGGTTATCAATGCACCGAAGATTATTTGGGCGGAAGATATTCAAGCTGAAACAGGTATTAAGTTTGATATTGGTAGCTCTGCGGCTCCTTCGACAATGCTTATCAAAAGAATAGAGTGAGATGGTGACTGAGACAAGATTGTCCTCGTTACCGACGAAAGACTCAAACCAGTTCAGGACCTTATCAATAAGTTCGCTGACGAACCGAAGTTTGATTTCGAAGTCGACAATGCCTCTGCAAATGCCAAGGACGAAGGCTTATCAGTACAGGAACTTTGGTATAAGACTGCCTATGATACATTCGAAGGTAAAGCAAATATCGGTATTCTCGACAACAAGATTACTGAAATCGAGAAGTATATGCAGATGGGTATCATCAAGAATACCTGGTTGGTAGATGCTGAAAATCCTTACGGTAAACAACGACCTGACGGATCTCGTGAAGGATTCACAGGGTACGCATACGATTATCTTCGTCAGATTCTCGGAGTTACCCTCCAAAGAACGGTGGATAATAAGAGTATCAACCTCGAGTCCATCAACAAGATTATCAACAATTCTATCGGTATTCCTGGAAAGGATGTCGCAGGCGAACACAACATAGACCTATTCATAAAAGGAAAAGATGACAAGTGGAAATCAAAAATCGTTATCACTCCTGATGGGAAAGAAATCCCTCTTGCGAATATTCGCTTGTATGAAACTTCTGATGGAGCAGTCCAGATTCTCAAGGCTCTCGCTATGAAAGCCAAGAGCGGAGAATACAAGATGAACGAAGCGGAGTATGCTAAGTTCAGGAAGATGTCGGCAAAAGACCTGCAAGCTTCTGTTCGACAGATTCAATCGATTCTCAAGAAGCAGAACTTCTTCGATGATGCTGCAATCCAAAAGATGATTGATGAAGGAGCTGACAAGTTCCAAGTCATGGATGCTCAAAAGAAATCTGTACTGAAAATCCGTGAAGAGTATCTCAATGTAAAGAAGGCATACGACGAACTCGTATCATTCTATGGCCACGAGGTAATCGACAAGGATCCACAGATGAGATTCATTCGAGATATGGAATCACAATTCCTCCGACAGTTCCCTGATATGAATACTCCTCTCAGAAAGACTCTCAAGACAGCACTTGATAAAGTCAAAGAAAAGTTCCCTGATGACCTAGACAGCGAAGTATCTCGTGAGTTTTGACATTTATTCAAAGAATACGACAAGGAATTAAAAAAATACTATCGTGATAAATATCAAATTTCAAAAGAAGAATTTGAAGCAGAGCGTACCAAGAAGCTTGAAGCTCTCGAAGATAAAATCTACGGACTTGCTGACAAGTACGAGATTACCGACCTCGATCC